>CAZUYZ010000047.1:0-15673 GCA_964624365.1 uncultured Puniceicoccaceae bacterium | reverse complement strand
GCCCGTGGATCTCCATGGACGCAAAGTTCTCTAGAAACCAGTTAAGTTTAAAGAGAATCTTTACGCGATTTGGCTGCTTTAATGCAATGACCAAAACTCCGTGATGCTTTGGATACAGATAAGGAAGGGTATGAAAAAAGTCTCTATCTGTAGTTAAAAAAACAGCACCCAAATTCTGACAGAACTCAAACAACTTATCATCTTTACTTCCACCAAGGCCTTCACTTCTTACATCTACTGCATCATGCCCCAATTCAGTCAACCAGGAGGCAGCAGAAAACGGAAAATTTTCATCCAAAACAAATTTCATGCGACTGCATCATACGGATGAGACTCAAATGCTGCCATTTTACTAGCAAATTCGAATATAGCCTGAATGTCTTGTTTGGAAATGGCAGGATAATCATCCAAGACATCTTCAACTGAATCTCCTGATGCTAGAGCACTTAGTACCGTGGCAATCATAACCCTTGTTCCTTTAACAACAGGTTTTCCATGACAAATCGATGGATTTATTTCTATTTCTGAACCCATGCACAAAATAATTTGTGTAAATATCAAAATTACTCAAGATTTTAAATGTTACCAATTCGCGACTAAAATCCCCTAATTTAACATGGCTAAAGGGGGATTTTTTAGAGATCGATTACAAATTTTTAATTTGGTCCAGTCTTCAGCTTGAAGCTAAATCTGGTCTTGTCGGCCTTTGGCCTCGGAACATGTGCTGGTACACGTGTGCCGGAGCCAGAAAAACTTTCGGATGCTGAACTGATGCGTCGCTACAAGGTTTTGTATCCCAAACCGACCAAATACCGGACTGCTTCAACAGCCATAATGGAAGAGAAACTTCAGAAAGGAGGTGATGAGGCCAAAGCGATTCGTCGCAAGCTGCTTGCGCGTATGGGTGATGTTTGATTCTATTTTTTGCCCTGAGGGCACCCAAAAATGGAACCCTTCGGGCCATTCTTCGAATGCTCCATCTCGGCACTGACGTGCTTCGTCTGAGTTTATGAAGACAGTCAAGCAGCGGTTTTCGGTCTGGTTCAATCGCACTCATCGTCGCTATGGAACTTTGTGGGCCGACCGGTTTAAGTCTGTTCTGGTAGAAGGTTCTGGAAAAACAACAAAGTCAATTGTCGAAGACAGTTATGTTGCGCTACTTTACTGATGGCACTATTTTGGGTTCGGCTGAATTTGTCCGTGGCTTTACCGGTGCTTGGCAGTTGGAACGAGATCGCAAGTAACCTCCAAAAGTAAACGAAATGCGCGGCACCGACTGGGGCTATCTAGCGGTGATTCAGGGTTTGCGACGGCAGGTCTTTGAGTGATAATTGTTACTGATTTTTTTAAGACGGACCAAAATAGACAAATTAATAGTATAAGATTTTTGCAGCAGTGCTGGATTATTGAGAACAAAGTTAACCTGTAGCATCATACATTTTCGCCTGAAGGCTACGCCGCACGCTGTAGGGTTTTGGTTTATTATGATGTGTTTGGGAAAGCGAGTGGGGCTCCCTTTTACAGAAGCCCCGTTGTTGGTTGAGGTTGTATGAGCTTATAGGCTCAGTGTCATTTGCTTGGTTGGCGCAGTGGTATCTCTGTTGCGATGGTTCCGGCGCAGTGACGTGTGGGCCCTAGCCAGAACGGTAGTGTGTTCAGGTTGGCTGTTTTGGAGATGATCGAGGATGTGTTCGATGCTGTAGCTGGCGTGTTTGAGTTCTCTGTAGAGGGTTTCGTGATGGTACTTAAAAAATTTGTAAGGAACGGGTTATAGTTTTGTGAATTATATAGCAAAAGAGAATTGAAGAAATCCTTTAGCCCACTATGTTTGAGTTATGATTATCGATAAAATACCTGATGTTAAGAGACTTAGCATACGTGAAAAGCTTATGTTAGCCGAAGAACTGTTTGCTGAAACAGCGTACTCTGATTACGATGTGATTGAGAATGACGAACATCGAAAAATCCTTGAAGATCGATGGCAGCATTACCTTAAAAACCCCGGAACTGCATCAACTTGGGAAGAGGTTAAAGAGCGGATCAAGATGATGAGTTCAGGGTGATGATAGATCAAATTGTCATTCTTTATGGGGCTGATCAAGAAATGCTTACAGGATTCTTTCGATATGATAATCACGATCGCGGCTTAGAATTTTACAAGGCTGTCAATGCAATGGCTTGAAGTCTCCGCATAGAAAAATGGCGTCTACCACGTCATCAACCGTGGCAGTTATCGTCAGGATGTATTCATCAACGAAGGTTCCCACCGATCTTTTGAGCAATTAAAAGTGGTGGAGTTATGTTTGTTTGGTTTCGTTTTTTGTACTGGTTGGCTTTGGCCGGAAACCACCCAAAGCCAACCATTTTTGCTTCCTCAGATCATCTCTATAGGATGACTGTGAAATATTTTTTGAAATAAGTGTTGACGAGATTAATTGCGGCAAGCAGGTTAGCGGACTTTATTTTTTCATGCGTTTGTGTGGGAATGCTGGTGACTTTTTAAAGTCTTTGCTGATGTGCCCTTGTAGCTCAGTGGTAGAGCGCATCCTTGGTAAGGATGAGGTCGGCGGTTCAATCCCGCTCGAGGGCTCCAGTTTTTTTCAAACAAGTCAAAATCTCTTAAATACTAAACAACATCAATCATGGCTAAGGAAACATTCGAAAGAACTAAACCTCACGTTAATGTCGGAACAATTGGTCACATTGACCACGGCAAGACAACGACAACCACAGCTATCCTTAAGGTGCAATCCGAGAAAGATGATCCCAAGGATCCTAGCAGAAAGCTTGCTACATTTAAGTCTTATGCAGATATTGCAAAAGGCGGCACTGTTCGCGATGCGACAAAGACAGTTACGATTGCTGTTGCTCACGTTGAGTACGAAACAGAAAATCGCCACTATGCACACGTCGATTGTCCCGGCCACGCTGACTTCGTTAAGAACATGATTACTGGCGCGGCTCAGATGGACGGCGCTATTCTTGTTGTTTCTGCAGCTGATGGACCTATGCCACAAACCCGCGAGCATATCCTGTTGGCAAAACAGGTTGGTGTTCCCAGCATCGTTGTGTGGCTTAATAAAGTAGACCTACTAGATGATGAAGAGCTTCTTGAGTTGGTCGAAATGGAAGTACGCGATTTGCTCAGTAAGTACGATTATCCCGGTGATGACATCACAATTGTTCGCGGTTCTGCAACAGCAGCGATTGAAGGTAAGCCTGAAGGTGTTGATGCTATTGGTAATCTTATGGATGCTATCGATAAAGATATTGCTGAGCCAGTTCGTGAAACAGACAAGCCACTGTTGATGTCTGTTGAGGATGTCTTTTCAATCACAGGTCGTGGAACAGTTGCGACAGGTCGTATTGAACGCGGTATTGTGAAAGTCGGTGAAGAAATTGAAATCGTCGGTTTAGGTGAGACAAGTAAAACAACTGTCACTGGTGTTGAAATGTTCCGCAAACAACTTGAGCAGGGAATGGCAGGCGACAATGTCGGTCTACTGTTGCGTGGTGTTGATAAGGACGCAATCGAGCGTGGCCATGTGATTGCCAAGCCGGGTACAATTACACCTCACACAACTGCAAAAGCCGAGCTTTACGTTCTTTCCAAAGATGAGGGTGGTCGTCACACTCCATTCTTTAATGGATACAGACCTCAGTTCTTCTTCGGGACAGCCGACGTCACTGGTGTTATCAAGTGCCCAGAGGGCGTTGAGATGGTAATGCCTGGTGATAATCTTACAGTTGAGGTTGAGTTGGGTAAGAAAATCGCAATGGAAGCTGGTCAGCGGTTTGCAATTCGTGAAGGCGGTCGCACTATTGGTGCTGGGCGTATTACTGAAGTAATTAAGTAACGTCAGTAGGAATCCTTTCGGATTTTGCCGAGGTCTCTGGGAAGGGTCCTCGGCTTTACTGTCTAAATCAAACCTCACGACACAATCAATAGGAGAGTAGTTCAATTGGTAGAGCAACGGTCTCCAAAACCGTAAGTTGTGGGTTCAAGTCCCTCCTCTCCTGCCACATATTAATTAACGATGAAAAACCCGTTCACAAGTATACGTCTTTTCTACAAAGAGACGGTCACTGAGCTTAAAAAAGCCTCCTGGCCTAATCGTACTGAGCTGCGTGACTCTACAGTCATTGTACTCGTTGCGACTGCCATTCTGGGATCTTTTATCGCGCTAGCGGACTTTTCTTTGATGAACGGTGTAGAACTGCTGACATCTCTTGTTAATTAGTATCAATCGTCGTTATTACAGAAACACTCAAATCCAATCATGTCCAATTCTTCATCCTTATCGGACCCTAACTGGTTTGCAGTTCAAACGCTTTCGAATCAGGAAGGGAAGGCCAAGCAGTACCTCGACAAGTTTATAGCTGTTGAGGAAATGGAAGATTATGTTTTCGAGGTATTAATGCCGACGGAAACTGTCACAGAGGTTAAGAGTGGTAAAAAGAAGACGATTACACGCAAATTTTATCCAGGGTATATTTTCGTCAAAATGCGCCTTTATGATGATGATGGGAAGCTTTTACAAAAGCCGTGGTACTTCGTTCGTGAGGCTCAGAGTGTTATCAAATTTGTCGGTGGTGATAACCCTACGCCACTCAAGAAAAGTGAAATTGATCGAATTATTAATCAGGTAGAAGAGGCTGAAGGTAAAGAGAAACCCAAGGTTCAGTACGAAGTTGGCGAGATGGTAAAAGTCATGGATGGTCCGTTTATGAATCTGGTTGGTAAAATCGAAGAAATCGATCCTGAGAAAGGTAAACTCAAAGTTTCTGTATCTATATTTGGGCGTTTTACGCCCGTTGAACTTGAATATTGGCAAGTCCAAAGAACTGAAGAAAGCTAAAACAAATGTCAAAAAAAGTAATAGGTGAAATTCGTTTACAACTGGCGGCAGGTTCTGCCAATCCGGCGCCTCCTGTAGGCCCTGCATTAGGCGCTCATGGTGTTAACATCATGGGTTTTTGTAAGGAGTTTAATGCAAAAACAAAAGATCAGGCAGGTATGATTTTGCCAGTAGTGATTACTGTATATGCCGATCGATCGTTCAGCTTTATTCTGAAGTCACCACCTGCTGCTGTGTTGCTTAAAAAAGCTGCTGGCATTGCCAAAGGTTCAGGCGTTCCAAACCGTGACAAAGTTGGCACGGTTACTCGTAAGCAAGTTCTTGAGATTGTTGAAATCAAAAAGAAGGATCTTAACGCAAAAGACGAGGATGCTGCGTTTCATATAATTGCGGGAACTGCTCGCTCTATGGGACTTGAGGTTGTCGACTAAAAGTTTCTCGAAATTAAACTAAATTAAATACTATGGCCACCCAGCAAATAAAGGGAAGCAAACGCTACCGTGAGTCAGCCAAAATGGTTGATGCCACAAAAGCCCTCGCGGTTACAGAAGCGTCTGCGTTACTAAACAAATTACCGAAGGCAAAGTTCGACGAAACCGTTGAACTATATGCACACCTCGCCGTTGATCCAAAAAAGAGTGATCAGATGGTTCGTGGCACTTTGCAGCTACCTCATGGTAGTGGTAAAACAGTTCGTGTGATTGTATTCACTGAGAATCCCGATGAAGCAATTTCTGCTGGTGCGGAAAAAGCTGGATTGGAAGATCTCATTGAAGAGATTAATCAAGGTTGGCTTGATTTCGACGTTGCCATTTCAACGACCAGCGCAATGAAAAGTGTGCGTAAAGTGGCACGTGTGTTAGGGCCTCGTGGACTAATGCCAAACCCAAAGTCGGGAACGGTCACAGATGACATTATAGAAGGTGTCAATTTAGTCAAAGCAGGCCGTGTCGAATTCAAGATGGATAAAACAGCAAATATCGCTGTTGTTGTTGGCAAACGATCATTCACTGTGGAGCAAATCGTTGAAAATACCGAAGCTTCAATAAACGCGTTGCTTGGCGCTCGGCCCAAAGGCGCTTCCGGGAAATTTATTAAGTCTCTGGCACTGAGCTCGACGATGAGCCCGGGGATCGCCATTGATGCAACACCATACAACAAGATCTAGAAGGATTTAAATCATATGAGACCAGAAAAGAAGTACCTTGTTGATGAAATCAATCGCCATCTTGACAAATCTAGCTACGTTTACCTGACAAATTATGAACGTATAACGGTTGATGAGATTGCTGAGCTTCGGGATAACTTGTCCCAGCACAACGCTGAATTTCACGTAATCAAAAACAATATTTTAGGCGTTGCAGCAGCCTCTAGAAAATTACCTAACTTAGATGAATACCTGACTGGACAAACCGCGATTGTTATTGGCGGAGAAGATCCATCAGGCGTCGCAAAGGTAATTACTAAATTTTTCAAAGATAAAGAGAAGGTGGATCTGAAAGCAGGTGTGCTGGATGAAAAAATACTTACGAAAGAAGAAGTGGTTGCTCTTTCCAAGCTACCGGGCATCGAATCGCTTCGAGCACAATTGCTCGGACTGCTTGCACAACCAGCCACAGGGTTTGTTCGTGTTATCAGTGCAGTGCCTCAAAATTTTGTCAATGTTCTGCAGGCAAAGGTAAGAGCCGAAGACGGATAATAACTTTTAAATTCAACTCTAAATTTCCTGTGATTTCTTCGGAAAGAGCAGTTTCATCAATAACAAACCAAATAATCAGGTTAGGGGGAACAACCTCTTAAATATTCTATATAAAAGGATGCTAACCAGTTGAAAGGTAATCAAAATGGCAGATATAACAAAAGAACAAGTAATCGAGTGGCTCTCCGCACAAACTGTGTTGGAGGTAGCTGATCTCGTTAAACAACTCGAAGAAAAATGGGGTGTAAGCGCAGCGGCTCCAGTTGCAGTTGCTGCTGTGGGCGCTGGGGCAGCAGCTCCCGCCGAAGCAGCTGAAGAAGAAGACGAATTTGACGTCATTTTCGCTGCTCCCGGCGATAACAAAATTGCTTCAATTAAGGAAGTTCGTGCGATTACTGGTCTTGGCTTGAAAGAAGCTAAAGAGTTGGTTGAAAGTGCGCCCAAACCCCTTAAAGAAGGTGTTAGCAAGGACGAAGCCGAAGAGATCAAGAAGAAACTTGAAGCTGCCGGCGCAAAAGTCGAGTTGAAGTAACTACTTAAAAAAGCTTACCAATACCCAACCTCAACTATTCACAGCTGGGCGCTATCTGTCTTAATAACCAGTAAGCGCCCGGCTTTTCCAATTTCCAAATATTCTGTTAAATCTACTTGTTAGAATTTTAAAAACCATCGAACACTTCGCCCATGTCAAAACGCATCAATTTCGGTCAACTCAAAGAAGTTATTCAGCCACCCAATCTGATTGAAAATCAGATTGATTCGTTCAAAGAGTTTCTCCAGCTGGATCGGTCGCCTTCGCAGCGCAATCCAATTGGCTTGGAAGCTGTGTTTTCCGAAGTGTTTCCCATTGAGAGCTATGACGGCCGCTGCCATCTTGAGTACCTGAGCTATAATATTACCGAACCTCGTATCACTGAGATACAGGCAATACGTGACGGAGTTACTTATTCAGCTTCACTGTATGTCAAGCTGCGCTTACGGGAAGAGGACCATGTTAAAGACGAAGAAATTTATATGGGTGAATTACCCATGATTTCTGAGCGCGGATCTTTTATTATAAATGGCGCAGAGCGGGTCGTCGTCAGCCAACTTCACCGTTCACCGGGCATTTCATTTGAGGAGAGCGTGCACACAAGTGGCAAGATTCTGCATGCGTTTCGAATCATCCCTGACCGGGGTACTTGGCTGGAAGTACAGTTCGATCAAAACGATCTGCTTTATGTTTACTTAGACCGCCGTCGCCGTCGTCGCAAATTTCTACTGACGACCCTGCTTCGTGCAATGGGTTATAGTTCGGATGCTGATATTCTCAACCTCTTTTACGAGCTGGAAGAGATAACTGTGAGTAGTGCCCTCAAGCGTGATTCTGTTTCTAATCTGGTGCTGACAGAAGACATTGTCGATGCTGACAAAGGCGTTGTTCTGGCACGTGCTTTCGAGCCACTAACAAAGACAATTATTCGCACATTTGAGAAGGCAGGACTTAAAAAAGTCATTGCAATCGATACAACGATTGATGACGGCGCAGTGATTCGTTGTCTCAAAAAAGACCCCACTCAAAACGAAGAGGAGGCACTCAAGGATATTTACAAGCGTTTGCGTCCTGGTGAGCCACCTACAACTGCGAATGCAAAAGCTCTGCTGAAACGTCTCTTTCAAGATCCCAGACGTTATGATCTTGGTCGTGTCGGCCGCTACAAGCTGAATCAGAAGCTGGCGATGGATGTAGATCTTGATTTTAGGGTTGTCAGCGCTGAGGACGTCGTAGAAGCCACTAAATATCTTACCCGGCTCAAGCGCGGTGATGGCGTACTCGACGATATTGATCATCTTGGAAGCCGTCGCGTGAGGACGGTTGGCGAACTTCTTGCGAACCAGTGCCGCGTTGGTTTGGCTCGTACTGAACGTCTTGTCAAAGAGCGCATGACACTTTACGATCAGAGCGTTGATACTATATCTCCGCAGAAATTGATCAATCCGAAGGCGCTTAGCACGGTGATACGCGACTTTTTTGCCCGTAGTCAGCTTTCTCAATTTATGGATCAGATTAATCCTCTTGCAGAGTTGACGCACAAACGTCGTCTTTCCGCTCTAGGACCAGGCGGTTTAAATCGCGAACGTGCGGGTTTTGAAGTTCGTGACGTTCATCCATCTCACTATGGTCGTATTTGCCCGATCGAAACGCCGGAAGGGCCTAATATTGGACTGATCAACTCATTGAGCCTTTATGCCAGAATCAACGAATTTGGCTTTATTGAAGCGCCTTATAGGAAGGTGGTTGAAGGTAAGGTAACAGATGAAGTTGAGTATCTCAATGCGGACCAAGAGGAACCGCATATGATTGCACAGGCAAACTCTGAGCTGGATAAAAATGGCAAGTTCGTTGGCCGCGTTACCTGTCGTAAGCGAGATGAAGTTCTCGAAGTAGAAGGTAAAGAAGTTAATTATATGGACGTTTCACCGAAGCAGTTAATTTCGGTTGCGGCTGGAATCATCCCGTTTCTTGAGCACGACGATGCTAACCGTGCTCTTATGGGTTCAAACATGCAACGTCAGGGGGTTCCTTTACTCCAATCAGAAGCTCCATTTGTCGGCACTGGTATTGAAGAGCGTGTGGCTGTCGATTCGAAGACTGTAGAGGTTGCAGACATCGATGGAATCATTGCACAGGTTGATTCCCGGCAGATCATTTTGACGAAGGATGGTAAGTTGCCGACAAAGACCAAAAATAGACCTCTAAAGACGGATCCGAAGAAGGATATCTATGTGTATAGTCTTCGTAAATTCATGCGATCTAATGCAGGCACCTGTTTCAATCAAAAGCCGATTGTTGCACTCAATCAACCAGTCAAGAAGGGCGAGATAATCGCAGACGGAGCGTCTACAGATGATGGTGAATTAGCTATAGGACGTAATATTCTGGTAGCATTTATGCCTTGGAATGGCTACAACTTCGAGGATGCGATCTTGATTTCCGAGAAAATCGTCAAGGACGATATCTTCACTTCGATCCACGTGGATGAATTTGAAGTAACCGCTCGTGATACGAAACTAGGGCCGGAAGAAATTACTCGTGATATTCCTAATGTTGGTGAAGAAGCACTTAAGGACTTAAACCACGATGGTGTTATACGCATCGGCGCCGAGGTTAAGCCCGGCGATATTCTCGTTGGGAAAATCACGCCAAAATCTGAGACAGAATTGGCTCCTGAAGAAAAGTTACTTCGCGCAATCTTTGGTGAAAAAGCGGCTGACGTTAAGGATACTTCTCTCATTGTGCCATCGGGTGTCCGTGGCATTGTGATGGATGTAAAGGTTTCAGCGCGTGTTGACGGAGAATCCGAGCAACTCTCAGCTTCAGACCGTCGTCGTCGAGTTAAGAAAATTAACGAAGAATATCGATCACAAAGTGATAAAGTTCGTGAGGATCTTACCGAAGCGCTTTCAAATATCCTACTGGGTGAGAAGATTCCTCTCGATGTCAAAAATAGCGACACCGGTGAAACTATTATCCCTGCAAATCGCAAAATTACCAAGACATTGCTTCGCCGTCTGGCTGCTATTTCCAAATATATCGAGATCGACCCTTCACCGGTTAAGATTAAGATCATGGAAATCGTCAGCAACTACCAGATCAAGTTTGACGAATTGGATTACGATCGTGAGCGCAAAATTGAAGGCGCTGAGTCTGGCGAAGACGAAGATCAGGGTGTTGTCAAAAGTGTAAAAGTTTACATCGCCAAAAAACGCAAAATGCAGGTTGGTGATAAAATGGCCGGTCGCCATGGTAATAAGGGTGTTGTTGCCAAGATTGTTCCTGAAGAGGATATGCCTCATTTACCAGATGGAACACCGATCGAAATCTGCCTAAACCCACTTGGGGTGCCTTCGCGAATGAATGTAGGGCAGGTTTTGGAGACGCACCTTGGCTGGGCCTGTAAAAAGCTTGGAATAAAGGTAGCTACACCGGTTTTCGATGGCATCAGCGAAGAACGTGTACGTAAATACCTCGAAGAAGCAGGTCTGCCTTCAACAGGAAAGAGTGTTCTCTATGATGGTCAGACCGGCGAACCGCTCGCCCAGGAAGTAGTTGTGGGGTACATGTATATGCTGAAGCTTAATCACTTGGTATCTTCCAAGATACACGCTCGTGCCGTGGGACCATACTCGCTCATTACTCAGCAGCCACTTGGCGGTAAGGCACAGTATGGTGGTCAGCGCTTTGGAGAGATGGAAGTTTGGGCGCTTGAAGCTTACGGCGCTGCTTACACTTTGCAGGAGTTGCTCACGGTAAAGTCCGATGACGTCGGTGGGCGTACACGTATCTACGAGTCACTTGTCAAAGGTGACAACAGTCTGGAAGCAGGCACACCGCAATCCTTCAACGTTCTTATGAAAGAGATACAAAGTCTCTGTCTGGACGTTCGTTTAAATTCAGAAGGCAAATTTGCATCGAGCAATGTGCTGGATGTATAGATAAATAATTTCAAAAAATAGTTTAAAGAGTTATCATCAATGAGTACTGAAGTAGCACGCGACATTCTTGGCTATGAAGCCACAAAATCCTTTGATCAGGTAGGCATCTCCGTTGCCTCACCTGAGGTAATCCGTGAGTGGTCCCGAGGAGAAGTAAGGAATCCTGAGACGATCAACTATCGTACCTTCAAGCCAGAACCCGGGGGGCTTTTTTGTCAGCGCATTTTTGGACCCGTGCGGGACTACGAATGTGCCTGTGGAAAATATAAGCGGATCAAGTTCAAAGGTGTGATCTGCGACCGGTGCGGTGTTGAAGTCACAGTTTCACGCGTTCGTCGCGACCGTATGGGACACATAGAATTAGCCGTTCCTGTTTCGCATATTTGGTTCCTGAAAAGTATGCCAAGCCGTCTTGGTTTGCTTCTGGACATTACTGCGCGCAACTTGGAGCGTGTTATCTATTACGAGAATTATCTTGTGATTGATCCGGGTAAAACACCGCTCGAAGAGCGTCAATTGCTCACTGATCAGGAGTACCGGCAGGCTCAGGACGAATACGGTGAAGACTCGTTTGTTGCTAGCATGGGGGCATCTGCAGTGCGCGATGCACTGGCGCGTATTGATCTTGAAGCAACGGTTGCAGAGCTGCACGAGCAAATGTTGGGCACACGCTCGAAACAGATCAAAAAGAAGATTTCAAAACGCCTGAAAACGATCCAGGGATTTATGGCTTCCGGAACACGTCCGGAATGGATGGTTCTGGAGGTCTTGCCAGTGATTTCACCGGATCTTCGTCCACTCGTACCACTCGAAGGTGGTCGCTTTGCAACCTCGGACTTGAATGATCTTTATCGTCGAGTGATCAACCGTAACAACCGACTCAGAAATCTTCTGCAATTGAAAACACCTGATGTTATCATCCATAATGAGAAACGTATGTTGCAGGAAGCAGTGGATGCACTTTTCGACAATGGTCGCCATGGTCGCGCAGTCACGGGTGCTGGCAATCGTCCGCTGAAATCACTGTCGGACATGCTTAAGGGCAAGCAGGGTCGTTTCCGTCAAAATCTGCTCGGTAAACGTGTAGACTACTCCGGTCGTTCAGTGATTGTTTCCGGACCCTTTTTGAAACTTAGCCAATGTGGTTTGCCAAAGAAGATGGCATTGGTTCTTTTCGAGCCTTTTATAATTCGCCGTTTGAAAGAACTAGGTTTCGTGCACACCGTCCGAGGCGCTCGTAAAATGATTGAGAAACAGTCCCCGGAAGTCTGGGACATTCTCGAAGAAGTGACTAAAGGGCATCCGGTACTTTTAAATCGGGCTCCAACCTTGCACCGTCTCTCAATTCAAGCTTTCGAGCCTGTTCTCATTGAAGGGGATGCTATTCGTGTGCATCCGTTGGTCTGTACCGCCTACAACGCAGACTTTGATGGTGACCAAATGGCGGTTCATGTGCCGCTCTCTCTTGAAGCAATCATGGAGGCTAAGACCTTGATGATGGCAACCCACAATATCTTTTCACCATCAAGTGGTAAACCAATTCTCACTCCTTCGCAGGATATTGTTCTTGGTTCTTACTTTCTTACACTGGATCCGCCTTCAAAGCCCGCAGAAGGTGAGCGTTTGCCATTGCTGGTCGATAGTGATGAAGTCGCGACTGCTGTCGCTGATGGAGCCTTTAGAGACCACGACTGGATTAACTTCTTAAATCCGGACTTTGAAAAGGAATCAAGACCTTACGGGAACAGCGAAAAGAAAGTGATCCGTACGACTGTCGGTCGTGTACTGTTTAATACAATTTGGCCGGAGGAACTTGGCTTCGTAAATGCACCTGTGCCTAAGAATAAATTGGGTGATCTGATATTGCAGACGTATAATTTGACTGGCAAAGCCCGTACCGTCGAAACTTTGGACATTCTCAAAGATGTCGGCTTCAAAGTTGCAACGCGTGCCGGTGTTTCCATTGGAATTGATGATATGATCATTCCGCCTGCTAAGACCGAGATAGTGAAGACAGCCCGTAAGCGGATTGACGAAGTCGAAGGTCAGTATGGCAAGGGCATCATTACAGATGGCGAGCGATATAATAAAATTATTGATATCTGGACAGGTACTACAGACGAGATTGCGAAGGCCGTGTTTGAGGAACTTAAAAGCAACGGTCAAAAAGATACCGTCAATCCGGTTTACCTAATGATGGACTCTGGTGCCCGTGGTAACAAACAGCAGGTTCGTCAACTTTGCGGTACTCGCGGTCTCATGGCCAAGCCGTCCGGTGAGATTATTGAGCGTCCGATTCTGTCCTCATTCCGTGAGGGTCTATCGGTTCTTGAGTATTTTATCTCGACCCACGGAGCTCGTAAAGGTTTGGCGGATACTGCGCTCAAAACTGCAGATGCTGGTTATCTTACCCGTAAGCTTTGCGATGTTGCAATGGATTGCATCATCGAGGAATACGATGACGGTAATCGTGATGGCGTCTGGAAGCATGCTATATTTGAAGGTGATGATGAGATCGTGAGCCTCCACGATCGTATTGTTGGACGTTGTTCTTCAAACGATGTTAAAAATCCGCTCAATCCAGATGAAGTTATCATTAAAAACGGTGAACTCATTAGCGAAGAAGCGGCAACTAAGGTTGAAGAGCTTGGTATCGAGCGTGTTAAAGTGCTTTCTCCGCTTACAACACGTAAGAAAGTCGGCATTACTGCGCTTGAATACGGCACCAATCCTGCCACAAATGCTATGGTTGAGCGTGGTTCGGCAGTTGGTATCATTGCTGCCCAGTCAATCGGAGAGCCGGGTACTCAGCTTACCATGCGTACATTCCACATTGGTGGTATTGCCAGTGGTGTGCTTAAGAATCCGGAAATTAAGGTGCGTTCCGAAGGTAGGGTCAAATATCACGGTCTACGTATTGTACAGACAGCTGACGGTGCTAATATTGTTCTTAACAAAACCGGGACAGTTCAGATTTTGGATGATGACGATCGTGAGGTCGAAACATACAAAATCGTGGTTGGCTCGGTACTGACACATGATGACGGTTCAACGATCAAAAAAGGCGCTGTCCTCGCAATGTGGGATCCGCACAATATTCCAATTCTCTCTGAAAAAGCCGGTCGCATTGGATTCAATGAAATGATTTCCGGTGTTACTGTTAAACGCGAGCTGGACGAGTCAACTGGACGTATCGCAACAGTGGTTATTGAACACAAAGAGGATCTTAATCCACAAGTCGAAATTCTCGACGATACAGGCAAAGTTATCGCTACCTACGCGATTCCAACGGGTGCTCAGGTTGCCGTCAATGAAGGTGACGAAATCGCTCCTGGAACTATGCTCGCGAAGACACCGCGACAAGCGTCCAAAACTCAGGATATTACCGGTGGTTTGCCTCGTGTTGCTGAGCTCTTTGAAGCCCGTCGGCCAAAAGAAGCCGCTGAAATGGCTAAAATTGACGGTGTGGTATCACTAGATGGTATGGTTCGTGGTAAGAAGAAATTGTTGGTTACCGATCCGGAGACAGACCAGGAAGAAGCACACTTGATTCCTCACGGTAAGCATTTGGTTGTTCAGGTGGGTGACATGGTGCACCGTGGTCAGCATCTAACTGAAGGTGGCGCTGACCCACACGAAGTACTGGATATCCTGGGGCCATCAGCTGTTCAGGATTATCTAATTGCAGAAATTCAGAAAGTTTATCGGTTGCAGGGCGTTACCATCAATGACAAGCACATTGAAGTGATCATTGCCCAGATGCTTAAAAAGATCCGCATCACCGATCCGGGCGATTCTGATTTCTTCTGGGGTGAACAGGTAGATCGCTTTACCTTCATGAATGCCAATGAGCATATTGAAGATTCCGGTGGTATGCCTGCTGAGGGTGAGCCAGTTTTATTGGGTATCACCAAGGCATCCATTGAGACAGAATCCTTTATTTCGGCAGCGTCCTTCCAGGAGACAACGCGTGTTCTCACTGATGCGTCAACACTTGGCAAGGTGGATACTTTGAAGGGGTTCAAGGAAAATGTCATCATGGGGCATCTTATCCCGGCAGGTACTGGTCTGCCAGCTTATCGTAATCTTCGCATCGATACGCTCGGCGCTGAAGTCGAAAAGCTCTCGCCTGAAGAAGCATCCAAAATAATTGAAGGTGTTTCTGTGCCGACTCCAGAAATAACTGCAGATTCAGATGAAAATAACGATTCAACTGAGGTTTCTGAAGTTTTAGATGATCAGGAAGCTGGTTAATCTGAAAAATTAAGCATTAATTTCGGAAGGCGAGTTGGTAATTAACCACTCGCCTTTTTCATTGCTTGTGCTATAAAAACGAAAGCATTTTACCGCTCAATCCAGGCAAAAGTGTGCTGTTCATTACGTTTATCTGCCGCTAAAGGGTGGTACCAAGATTGGGGGCAATCGCACTACAAAATGAAGTGCAAAATGTTGTACTCAAGGAGAATAAGGTAATAAAGTATTTCCGTCCAGGCACTATGTATTGGTTGGTGGCGCGGATCCCGAGGGGCCGCGAATTAGTGTGACCGGCATTACAGGTATGAGCTATCTTGTGAAATAAACTAAAAAAAGTCAAAAAGAGTCCTTGACTGGCAGTTATTGAAGGGTCACTTTGGCGGGC
>CAZUYZ010000046.1:0-39652 GCA_964624365.1 uncultured Puniceicoccaceae bacterium | reverse complement strand
GTCCTTATGTCAGGGTATCCGCGATTGATGAGGCCGATAATGTAGGAGCAGTCCAACTTCAAGTAGGCAATGAGACAGAATCACCGATTTCGACTGATGTATTCTTCGAGCAGTCAACCCGTGAAGATGGTAGCACCGTCACTTTATTCGGCGTGGACGATCTTAGTGTTGCTCTCGACGACCAGAACGGTATCTCCAACGGACAAGGTATTTTTGTCATCCTGCCGAGCGATCCACTGACGCCTAATTCAGGCGGTATTGCTGGTACCGTATCCGGTAGTCTCGCAATTAACGCTGGCGGTGTTGAAGCAGGCGCTAGCGCCAGTCTTCGTATTAACCAGACCGGTCTCGAAGTCAGTGAATCCATTAACTTTGGTGAGCAAACCCTGTCTATTGAATTTGGTGCAGGTGAAACGAATGTATTCGATTTTGCGCTTTCAGATGTAAGCTTGGTAATCGCTGACTTTATTGTTATCGAAGACGGCAACTTCTCTGACTCCACGATTGGCAATACACGTACAATTGCCGGTGGTGGTGATCTCTTTGTTGGTGACGGTCCTGCTTTCATTAAAGATGCTGCGGGTGAAGTTACAGGCATTAACCCATCCGCACGTGGCATCTTGATTGAAGATGCGGTGTTTGAGGTTATCCAGGATACCGTAGTTGGAACTTCAGCTATGGGTGGACGCGGCACGATCCGTGTACTTGGAATACCGGGAGTTGAAATTAGCGGCACAGTTACGGTCCAAATAAATACTACAGGTGGAGCTATTACAGGTAGTACTTTCTTCCCGGATTCAACTGATCCGGTAATCGACTTTGCCGACGGCACTGCATTGACGCGTATTATAGGCGATGTTGACATTAATATTGCCGGGCAGACGCTTAGTGGCGCTGTTAGCTTTGAACGCACTGTGGATCCTGCAACCGGGCAGGCAAATATTGCTATTGGTTTAAGTGACGTACAACTTGCGCTTGGAGACACCGATGCCGATGATGACATACCTGCTCCGGTTCGTGTCGGTATTCAGAGTGGCACGATTCTTCTCCAACCCGCTGGTGTGGTTGCCGTGATTGAAGGCGCTACAGCTGAACTGGATGTACCGGGTGTTGCCGCCTCCATCGATGTCGATGTACAGATCAACACACAGTCAGATCCGGTCGATGTGGCAGGTGTTACTGTAAATCCGGGATTGCGTGTTGTTGCTGAAGGTCCTGACGAAACGACTCCCGGCGCTTCACTTACACTCTTTGGTCAGACATTAAGCGGTAATTTTGCTTTCGAACAAGTGTTGCTTCCTGCCAGCGCCGAATCAACAGAAGAACCTCCAAAGGTGGTTCGTATCGTTCTAAGTCAGGTAGAGCTTGGCGTTCAGGCAGGCGGTAGTGATGTCGTAAGCCTTAGTGAGGGTGAAGGCTTCTTCTTGCTAACACCGGACGGTATGGCCGGTAATTTGTCTGGCGATGTCGCTATTAATATTCCAGGTCTTGATGCGAGTCAGTTTAGCTATGAAGGTGAATTTTGCCTCGCGATCAACACGACCGCAGCTCCGTTTGCAGAAGAATTTGTGCTCGGCGATCAGACCATTACGCTGAATGTTCCCGCGGGACCATTCCTTCGTATTGCGGGCAATGATGTTGTCATTCGTCTGTTGGGTCAGCGCCTACAAGGTAACTTTGCGTTTGAACAAATCACTGTAGACGGAGAATCCGTGGTTCGCTTTGCTGCCAATGAAGTCAGTTTAGCTCTTGGGGATGGCACTACGGATTTTGTTTCTGTAACAGAAGGTGAAGGCGCCTTCATTATCCTGCCTGAAGGGTTGGCTGGCCGTCTCAGTGGTACTACCAATCTCAATATTCCGGGTGTTGAGATTGAGGGAACTTTTACGCTCGCAATCAACGGTACTTCTGTTGAAATCGATGAAACATTCAACCTAGGATCGGCAGATCCAACTGCAGCGATCGTTCTGGACGATGTTGATGGCGATACTATAATCGATCTTGTGGTGGGCAACGCCGGCGCTCCAAATAAATTATTCCTGGGCGATGGATCCGGTGGCTTTGTTCCGGAGGGGAACATCTCCGATCTGAAAAATAACACAACGGCATTACTCCTTAAAGATATTGATGGTGATGGTGACAAAGACCTGTTTGTTGGTAATGACGATGAAGTAAATCAGCTCTTCTTTAACCAGGGCGTGGAAAGTGGTAATTGGCTTGGTTTTGGTATGGCAGTTGAGATCACCGATGATCTTGCACCAACGACATCGTTGGCGCTCGGCGATATTGATGGTGACGGCGATGACGATCTGATTGTAGGCAATCGTGGTGAAGAAAATCGTCTCTATCTTAACAATAATGACGCAACGTTTGCAGAGGGTATTGACGTCGGTGTTGAAATGGACGCTACCACGGCAGTGGCCTTGGCTGATACCGATGGTGACGGCGATCTGGATCTGGTAGTAGGTAACGACGGCGAAATAAACCGCATCTACTTGAATGACGGAATGGGGAATCTTGGACAGATTGGCGTGATCTATAATGTCGATGTTTCAATCTCAACTGCTTCAACTGATGGAAATACACTAGCTTCTCAATTAATGGCTGACATTCAACAGGCGCTTAACCAGGCGCTAATCAATAACCAAGAACTCGGAGCCGATGGACAAGTCCTGAATCCAACTGTGGATAGAATCGATCCAGCCGATATCTTGGTAGGATTGGATGATTCCGGACGTATCACATTCAGCGCAGCGGACTCTCTGTTTGAAGAGACAGAAGACGGAGTCTCCAACGAAACCTTAATATTATTGGATGCTTCGGATGCCATCGCTGCCATCGAAGCAGCTCGTGACGGATTTGAACTCACCGGTGGCACGCTCGACTTTACGCTTCGCATTGGTGACACGTCTACTGCACAGATTACACCGATCGGACTGACGAACGAAGTTAATCTGACTGTATCGAACAATACTCTGGAATCAGAATTAATCAGTGGCATTGAAGCAGCGATCGTTAGTGCTGGTTTTGACAGTGGCATCATTGAGGTTAACATCAATGATACCGGAGCAGTTCTCCTCAGTCTTTCTGACACGTACACCGCTATTCCCGGTAACGAAGCACTTGTTCTCTTCGGTGTGGCGGCAGCAGAGAGCGCAATTGAAGCAGCCCGTGATGGTGTTGATATTGCCACTGGTGCTACTTTCTCGCTCACCCTTGCAAATGCAGGTCGAACCCAGAGCATTGCAGTTGCCGACATCGATAACAATGGTAATCTTGACATTGTTACGGGTAATCTGGGCCAACCTGACCGCGTTTTCATTAAAGAAAGTGGTTCCTTTGGAGTCGGTGAACTCTTTGGACTTGATCTTGATGTAGATTTTGCTGCCGAGTCAGGGACAACCACCGTAGCGGGCCTTGTAACCGCCTTACAGGTACAGATCGATACGATTTTGGATCCTTTAACAAATGGCCTGAATGATGGCGACATCGAAGCTGTGGTTGGTTCCAATGATCGTGTAGAATTTCAATTGTCGGAAGAGTTCCTTGGATCTTTTGTGAATCAAAATATGATTCTGGTGGGCGCTGAAGAACTTGCAGATGTGGTGGCAGCTGCTCGCACAGGCGCAATATTATCGGATCCTGCCAGTGTGACCCTTTCAATTGTAGAGTCAGGCTCTACAATGTCGGTTGCTTTAGGCAATCTCGATGCCGACAATGAATTGGAACTGATTGTTGGTAACAATGGTGAACTCGATCTGGTTTATAACTTTGACACTGTCGAAAACCGTTTTGGCGCTTCGGCAGGTATCTTCTATGATCTTACAGCAACGGTTAACAATACTAGCGCTGACAATCCGACAAATGCCAGCCTGGACGATCTTGTTGCTGACATACAGGAAGATGTTGATACTGCATTGACCACCGCCGGCTTTGCCGCTGGCACGATACTGGTTTCAGTAAACGCTGTCGGGGATGGTGTTGTCTTCGCGTCGACGAATTCTGCGCTCGCTCTGTTTAACGGAGCAGCGGCGGCACAAGCAATTAAAGCTAAAATTGATGTTGAAAATGGCGACTTCGATGTCGACGCAACTGATCTTAATTTCGACCTGGCCAGCGCCGGATCTGCTCGCGCTGTAGCGTTGGCAAATCTCGATGGTGATGCGAATCCTGACCTGGTCGTTGCCAATGCAACTCAGGCGACGCTTGTCTACACAGACGGAAGTGAACCTGTTCCATTCAAAAATGTAGCGCCAAGTGAAATGGCATCGGACCTCGTTCGTTTGCAGTTGCCGGCTGGACCTTATCTTCGTGTTGAGGGAACCGGAGTTCGCTTGAGTATTGCTGGCCAAACTTTGGAAGGTAACTTCGCATTCCAGCAGGAGACCAAACCGACGGGTGAGCGCGTCGTCTCTGCTGTTGTCACCGATGCGTCACTGTCACTTGGAGATGCTCTCTCGGTTGACATTACCCAAGGCGCACTGGTTATCACACCGGATGGTCTCGGCGGCAAGTTGGATGCGACATTGAATCTCGATTTGGGTGAGAATATCACTCTCGCTGGCAATGTTGCTCTGGCGATAAGCAATTCAACGACACCGATCCGTGAATCTCTGGAGTTGGATGGTCAGACAATTGATCTTGATCTACCTGCAGGTCCATTTGTCCGCGTTGAGGTTACCGACGCAACTCTCGTGCTCTTTGGCATTGAACTGGGCGGCAACTTCATCTTCGAACAGAGCGCCAACAGTTCGGGCGCAAGCATTATCCGCATGGGCATGAGCGAGGTTTCGCTCTCTCTGGGAGGAGTCGTCAATATCAGTGAGGGTGAAGGCTTCCTGTTAGTTGCTTCCGATGGACTTGCTGGCACAGTTGCAGCTGATGTTGCAATCAACATTCCGGGCGTCACTTTCCAGGGCAACTTTGGTTTGGCGATCAATACAACACCAAGAGCTATTCAGGAATCGATCACAATCGGTGATACTACAGTAGCAATCGACTTGCCAACGGGACGTTATCTACGTGTTCAGGGCTTGGGCATTACACTTGGTATTGGTGGCCTCGCTATCAATGGCGACTTTGCCTTTGAACAGGTTACTCTTTCGGACAACGGCACTATCAATACTACGGATGATGATATCACCGAAGTACGCATTCTTGCCAATAATGTCAGCGTTGATCTCGGTGGTGACGTGTTGCGTGTCTTCGATGGCAGCGGCGCCTTCATCCTGACGCCAGAGCAGTTGGCGGTTGAACGATTTACCGGTGACGGTACGACAACATCATTCTCACTGGCAACAAACATCACTGCCAGTGATTCTCCGATTGTCTTTGTCGACGGTGTGCTGGTTGCCGCATCAGAGTTTACCGTCAATACGACCACCAACACAATTACCTTGAATACAGCGCCCGAAATTGACGATGAGGTTGTTGTCGAGGTGCACAACACAGCTACTAAGAACGGTCCTCAGGGTCTCGCCGCTGATCTTTCTGTTTCTGTCGAACTCAATCTCGGAGATGCCGTGTCACTGAGCGGCGCTTTGGCATTGAAGATCAACCAGTCACAGCATGAGGTCTCACGGAGATTCATGCTCGGTTCAGAGAAGCTTGCATTGGAGTTGCAGGCTGGTCCTTATCTCCGCGTTGATGTGACCGGAGTCGATGCTGAAAATCCTGCTCGTCTGGAAATCCTCGGTCAAGTACTTGAAGCAGACCTTGTTTCCTTTGAGCAGAGCGCTAAGGCTGGGCCGGACGGCAATCTTGGAACTGCAGATGATGTCAGAATTGTTCGCGTTGTTGCAAGTGGCGTTGGCATCAGTATCAATGCTGGTGAAGCCGAAATTCTCAGTATCCGCGAAGGCACTGCGCTCTTTGAAATCACGCCTGCTGGTCTGGCGGGATCTGTTTCCGCAGCAGCTACATTGACCATACCAGGCATTACTGATGTCGAAATTGCTCAACTCACTGTGCAAGTGAATACGCGTATTTCGGCAGCTGATATCGAAGGCGAAACAGTCACATTACCCGACGATTCAACTGTCGTCGTTGATCCAGTCAGCTTGCCTGCTGGTCCTTTCTTACGTGTTGAAGTACTGGGGCTCAGTCTGGAAATCCTCGGTGTTGAACTAACCGGTAATTTTGTCTTCGAGCGTTCGACAACAGCCGCTGGCACAAGCATTGTGAAAGTTGGCGCAACAAGTGTCGGTCTGAACATTCTTAACATCGTAGACGTTTCCAATGGCAGCGGCGCTCTATTGATTGATAGCGAGGGGCTCGCTGCTGATATTGAGGCGACAGTTTCGGTCGATGTTCCTGGCCTTGATCCTGAAGACTTTACACTGGGTGGAACCTTTAGCCTCGCGATCAACAATCGTGTTTCATCCGTTGATGAAACGATTATGGTTGGCGAAGAAGCGCTTAACCTGAAGCTACCAGCCGGACCGTTCCTGCGGGTCGGCGGTCGTGATGTCCGGCTGACAATTCTTGGCCAGATACTTACCGGAAACTTCAGTTTTGAAAAATTCGATGCCGATGGTACGGATGTAATTAAAGTTTCAGCTTCGAACGTCGGACTTCGCCTGGGTGATGGCACGACTGACTTTGTCGTAGTTTCGGAAGGGGTCGGTCTCTTCCTCATCTTGCCGGGTGAAGGTGGCGGTCTTGCTGCTGATGTTGAAGCATCTGTCGCGCTTAATATACCGGGCGTCGACTTTAGTGGTAACTTTGGCCTGCAGGTTAACACTATTAAGGATGGCGATGATAATGCAGTCGCCGTCAATGAATCGTTTGAAGAAGATATTGTCGTTGAAATAGATTTTGCGGAAACCGCAGATAATGGATCCATAGCCAATAATCTCATCGACGATTTACAAACAGCACTAGATGCCTCTCTGGTTGAAGCTGGTTTCAAAGCAGGCGATGTAATTGTGCTACTGGGTCCCGGAGGAATTATTGAATTGCATTCAAATAATTCTAAAATTGCTCTCGAAGGCAGCACTCTAAGTGTCGCCGCCGCCAAGGATGACAATACCCTCACAGTAGTTGATGCCAGTGACTTTAATGTTCGTGATGGAGTTCGAGTGACACTCAACAACAATACTATTTTCCGTACGACTATCTCAGAAATCAACGGAAATGTTCTAACGCTGGCTGGAGATCTTCCGAGCGATGCCGAGGAAGGACTCCAGGTAGCCAGACAGTTGAATATTGAAAATGCGATTGCTCTTCTACGTGATACTACGGATACCGCTGTTCTCGATGTAGATAATTCCGAGGTCGCTTTGGTTGGTAGCACTGTGGATTTAGCAGCGGCACAGGGAGACATTAACCTCACGTTAGTTGATGCAAGCAATTTCGATATTTATGATACGGTCAGAGTTACTCTCAGTGACAATACGATCTTCCATACGACTATTGCGGCGATTAGCGAAAATGTTCTAACGCTTTCGGAAGCTCTTCCGGAGGGAGTTGAACCCGGTCTCAGTGTCGCTAAACGTCTGGACATCGAGAAAGCTGACGTTGCTCTGCGTGATACTACAGACACTGCTTTGGTCAGCGGGGATACTTCAGTGAGACTAACCTTGACGATCAACCGAGTTTTATCGGTTGAAGAAAATGGCATTCGTGTCTTTGGCAACGATGTGAATTTGGAGGTCTTCGGTCAGACACTTTCAGGCAATTTTGTCTTCGAACAGGCCACAACAGCAGGTGGCGCTAACATTGTCCGCATTGCAGCAAATAATATTGCTCTAGGTCTGGGAGACGGCGCCACGGATTTTGTAAGTATTGAAAACGGTGAGGGTGCCTTTATTGTCACTAGCTTCAACGATGGCAATGGTGCGAAAGTTTCTGGTATGGCAGGGCAGCTTTCTGCTGAAGTCACCGTCGATGGTATTCCAGGTGTCGAATTTACCGGAGGATTCCGTGTCACAATTAACACACTTTCAACGGCAGTACAGGAAACAATCGAAGTCGGTGGCAGTGAGCTTGAACTCAACATACCAAAAGGACCTTTCTTGCGCGTCGAAGGTGGACAAGCGATTAACGGCAGTCCGGTTGAGCTTACTGTGGCCGGTCAGACACTTTCCGGCGACTTCAGCTTCGAGCAAATTACCCGACCGGATAATACAAAAATTATTAAAGTAGCCGTGACCGATCTTTCTCTCGAATTGACTGCCGGTGATACAACCATCTTCGAACTGACTGGAATTAATGGTGTTCTTTTGATTACACCACAGGGAATTGCCGGAGAACTCTCAGTTGACAATCCATTTGGTGCCTCTGGACTCGATATCGGCGCTGCCTTGGGTGTTTCCCAGAGTATTGTACTCAACGTAAGTTCTGTCTCCATTGGCATCAATAACCTTGGTGTCGCAGTCAATGAAGATTTTGAAGTTGGCGGCGAACAGATAAAACTCGACTTGGAAGCGGGTCCTTTTGTTCGTGTTGAAATGCTCGGCGCAAGTCTTACGATTGGCAGTGTCGCAATCGGTGGCAGCTTCTCTTTTGAACAGGCAACACGAACTCTCGAAGGTGGCACAACCCAGAAGATCACTAGTATCGGTGTTTCGGATGCATCCTTTACGCTCGACGATAAAGAGTTAGTTAGCGTACGTGGCGCACTCATTATCTTCCCAACCGGTATTGCCGGCACGCTCTCAGCTGAACTTGAATTTGCCGTTCCAGGGTTTGATGCTGGAGCAACCATCACGGTAGGTGTCAACACGACCGGAGTTGAGGTTAATGAGACAGTAACTGTCGGTGAAGATGATATTGTCCTGCGCCTTGGCGCTCAGCCTGAGTTCCAGATTGCGGCGACGGACCTGGTGATCAATATCGCTGATTTTGTTGTTATCGAAGGTGATGTTGCATTTGGTAGCGATGGTAGTTTTGCCGGAGACAATCTATCTCTGTTCGTTGGTCAGGGGCCGCTCAATGACGAAGAGGGTAACCGCAATCCGGACGCTGTGGGTGTGTTACTTGCTGAAGCACGTGTTGGATTGATACGCTTCAAGAATGGCGCTACGACAACCTATGCGATGGAAGCCACCGGAACCATTCAATTGGTTGGCATTGACGGACTTGTTCTGGAGAGTCAAAATGCTCGTATCCGCATTAACACAACCGGTCAGGTGATCACACGCGAGTTATTCATTCCGGGTAGTGAGGGCGCTCCGATCATTCTCAATTTCCCAACAGTTGCAGCGGTCACTGAATTTACAGCTGATATCGGTATCAATATTGGCAATCTCTTGAGAATCGGTGGTACACTGGATCTTCGCAAAGCGCCGAATGGCGTGCTGAACTTCGGCATTTCCGGCGCTTCTGTCGCAATCGATATCGAGGCAGAGGGTGATTTCGACAATGCAGAATTCTCTCTGCAAGGTAACGCTAATTTCTCACTCGGCGGCGCTGAAGGCTTCCGTCTGGATAGTTTCCGTGTCAATGGGTTTAGTGTCTTTGGTTTTGATGGCGGGGTTCAGCCAGGCGATCCAAGTCCGCAGTTTATTTCCGCTGACCTTTCCAATCCATTTAGTGGCGCGGTTATTGCGCGGAGCGACTTCAATAATCTGGGTTACATCGACGTTGTCTTTAATGATCCAAATAAGCTTGGCTTGAAAGCATCGACCATCACTGATGCGACCCCTGAATTTAATGTTACGCTTAATGGCCAGACAGTTCCGGGTTTCGTAATCAGTGGTCAAGGTGTTCCTGTTCCAGGCTTAGTGAACACCTACCGCTATTCCGTAACTTCAGGTAGTATCGCGAATGCAGGTGAACTGGCGATTGAGTTTATTGCTGGCAGCTTCCAGGACAACGGCAATAATTCCAACTTTACTGAGACCGAATTTATCAGCTTGGTAAATCGTCCAAGTCCAACGGCTCCACTACCTGCTCCAGCGCCAGTTGCGACTCTTGCAGGTCCAACCAATGGTGAAGGTCTTTCTGTCAACGAGATCAATGGCAAGCGATACATTGATGTTCAATTCTCTTCGCGTGACGGCAGTGAGATCAACGCCAATACAATCGATGGTGATGAATTCACGCTCTCCGGAACTGGTATCGCCGATATTAAACTGCTGCCAAACACAGGTGGCCGTCCGGATATTGCCGGTCAACCGCTCCTTGTTGGTTCCAATACATACCGCTACTATTTTAGCGATTCCAACAAGACTAACGCAATCGACCTTTTCAAGGAGGGTGAAGTGAAGGTCAATTTCCGTCCCGGTTCCTTTGCTACTGTGGAAGGTGGCCAAGCAGTGGCGCGGACTGAGAGCTTTACCATTGATGCCGCAGCTGCCGGTGAAGCTACCGGCACTAAACCGATTGCACTGGGACCACTCGAACTTCAAGGGCCAAGTGTTGGTATCGCAGATTTTGGCTTCAAAGATGGGCTTCTGATGCTGACTATTGGCATTGGGGTTGATCGCGCTACACTTTCATTTGGAGGAGGTCAGCAAACAGGCTCTACAGGCAGCGCTCCTGCCCAGAACCAACAGCAACAAGACAGTGGTGTTACCGCTGACCTGATTGGAGTGCTCGGTACTTTCGATATTGGGGTAGACGTCTTTGGATTGCTTTCCGGAAATGTGCGCGTCGAAGTGCCAGGCAACTTTAGCTTCTCCGTACAGTCTCTCGAGGTTGATGTTCCTGATGTAGTCAATGTAAAGGCTGAAGGCATCGTTATTAAGTATGCGCCCGCTCCGGAGCAGGCAGAAGATGTCAGTGACGAAGACTTTGCCGAGCAGTTGGAAGCTTGGGAAAATCAGGAACTCGTGCGCGTTGAGTCCGCTGAGATATTCTTCCCACAATTTGAAATTCGCGGTCGTATTGATCCATTTGATCCGGACACATCAGTTGACGGTGATGAAATTCCGGGACTTGTGGTTCGTCCGAACGGTTTCGCTCTTGGGGTTGCTGAAATATGCTTTGGCTGTGAAGATCCTACGGTCAATAATGCTTCAAGCACAAATGTAGAGGCTGACATCAAGATTGGCGGCATTCTTGAGTTAGATGATATCCGTATTGGTATTCGCAATTTCGAAGTTGTCTTTGGAGAAGGTCTTGATTTCGACGGATCGATCTTTGTTGCATCCGGCGGCGCAAAACTCTTCCCGGGGTCTTCTATTTTCTCTGCTACGGTTTCAGACCGTGATGCAGCCAACGATGTGCGTCCGGATGGCACTCCTGATGACGAGGCTCTGCGGTTTGAGTTGAAGTTTGAAAATGGTCGCGTGAAGGGCTTTGAAATTGATATCGATACTCTGGAGGTCAAGATTGCCAACGATCTCATCATTTTGAAGGCCACAGATTTCTTGCTCAATACCGACGCGGCTGACAATGAGGAGTTAATCAGCTTTGTCTCGGTCGGCGCCCAGGTAAGAATTGGATCGCTGCTACTGGGAGGAGAAGCACGTAATTTTGCTATTCTCGGCAATGGCGACTTCTTGGCGAAAGCCGGATTTGGGGTTTTCCTAAGTGTCGGATCAGCCACGGGTGATAGCTTTATGTGGCCGAAATGGTTGCCCATTAAGATCAACGATATTGGTATTGAGTGGCCAGATTTTAATAATGATCCGGGACGCTTCCTGATTACGCTCTCAGCCAGTGTCGATAACCTGCCTGCGGTCGCGGGACTCGAGTTTTCCGGTGCGATCGAAGGTGTGAAAATTGATCCGTTCCTGCTGACACAAGGCAAGTTCCCGATCGTCGATATCCAGTCTATCGGAGTGAGTGTCACAGGTAATGTCTTTGGCGGTGAGATTGATGCTGCACTCGTTGGAGGCATTCTCAAACTGGATGCAAACGGTGACAGAATCGGGGTCTTTGATTCAACCACCCCGGTTCAGGATCGTGTCTTCTTCGTTGGTATTCGTGGTGGATTCTCCATGCCGGGTCTTGGTGGACTTACTATTAGCTTTGGTCTATCTGAGTTGGGACCACTTGGTGTATTGATCAGTGCTTCAGTTCCAGGCGGTATTGTTCTTGAGCCCAATACCGGACTGGCGATCAACGATTTTACCGCCGGAGTTGAGTTCTTCAAGTCTCTGCCTTCGATTGATGATCCATTTGAATTACGCAATCCGGAGTTCGGCTCGCCAACCGACTTGACGGCTGAGCAGTGGCTTGACCAGATTCAGGATCAGGTCGTCAATCAATATAAGCGCATACAAGCCAACCCTGGAACCAATGGTTTTGCCGCTGCATTTACCGCGCCAATGACGATTACCGGTGGCGCTAAGATATTTACCATCTACACTTCAAAAGAGGTCTTTAATGGTGAAGTACAGGTTAAGATCAGCACCGATGGCAAATTCCTGATTACCGGTAAGCTGAATTTCGCTGCGGATAATCTTTCGATCAGTGGCAAGCTTTATGCAGACCTTTCTAATGTTGCAGCGGGCGATGTAACTGTTCTGTTCCTGGCGGATGTTCCGGATCAGATTCGTTTGTTGACCATTCATGGCAAGCTGAAGATGGGCTTCAAGAATGCTTCCGGTGAAGAAGTTACTTTTGATGTGTCAGGAGAGGGTGGCGCCTCACCGGTTGAACAGGCGCCAATGGTGTCCCTAATAGATCCAGCAACCGGATTCATTGATGCTGCCCGGATTAATGGTTCCGAACGACGTCAGGATGGTAAGACATATATTGATGTGCAATTCCGTGCGCCGTCCGGAGCTCAGCTAGACTATGAGAGTATTTTAGATGCAGACACAGAATTTAACCTATTTGTCAATGGTAGCCAGCGACAGGTAAGCGGTATCCCGGTACCGATAGTTACAGAATTTGTCGATGGCACGATTACCACATCCGTATTGACACCGGAAGAGGGTGAGACGCTTGAAGAGGCATTGTTACGTACCGGCAACAATCGATTCCGTTATACGATTGAAGAGAGTAACTATACATTCCCGAGAGGAGAGGTAGAATTAGTATTTACTGAAGGTGGATTTAAGAATCGTGATGTTACCCTTGAGAACGGTACAACGGTAACAGGAACCGGAGTCGAAGCAACAACCTTGACGTTTACGGTTGAAGGCGCCACAGCAACCCTTCTGGATCCCGGTAATAACGGTGGTATCGATATCACCGAGTTGAATGAGCGCGGCTATGTAGAAGTTGAATTCTTCCCTTCAGCTGGTGCAACACTCGATGAATCCACGATTTTTGATTCAGGTCTTGAATTTTCGTTCAGTGGTGATGCCGCTGCCGGGGTCACACTTCTGGAGGGTGAGCCAACCAAGGTTCGCGATGGTGTGTTCCAGTTTGCATTTACCGGCGCCTTCACGCTCGGTGCGGTAGACGTCACCTTTGCAGAAGACAGCTTCATGGATGATGGTAACAACGGAAACCGTGCGTTTACTCAGTCATTTACCGTACAGGGAGCGACTGTAGATCTGGTCAATCCCGGAACCGGTGGTTCCATTGGTCAGACAGCATTGAATGCTGCTGGCTACATTGTGGTCCGTTATCAGGCAACCAGCGCCGCTGTGCTGGATCTCTCTACTATTGATGGTGACGAGATTATACTGCTGGATCCGGACGGCAACGAAGTAACCTTGCAGGAATTACCGGAACGCATAGTCATCGATAGTACCGGTAAGGAAGTGCCACTCAGTGAAGCGGTCGGTGAGTTTATACTTACAAATCGTTTCCTCTATCGTTTTGATGCCACGCTTCCAGTTGGATCCTACACCGTTGAATTCCAGGCTGGAAGCTTCAGCGATCAAAGCGGGCATACAAACGTTGCTGAAACGGAAACTTTCCGCGTGGCGCTGCCACGTGCACAACTGGTCGATCCATTGCCATTTGATACCATCGACCGCGAAGTGCTCAATGACCGCGACTACATCGATGTTGCATTTGAACCAAGCTCAGGTGAGTTTGCAGATTTCAATCCTGAAAACGAAGCTGAGCGTCAGGCTGTGATTGATTCACTGGCGACGATTGTTGACAGCGATGCCGAGTTTACCCTGAGCGGCGCCGATGGCGAAAATATAATCGTCAATGGTAGCCCACGAATATTTGTTGATGGTGAGGAAATCATGCAAGGTCCTGGCGAGGCGCTTGACACTTATCTGGGTAATGTCGCTGATGCGCTTGCTGAAGGCAATGGAGAGATTTTCTTCCGCTATGGCTTCAGCGGGCAGTTTGATACAGGACTGCTTGCCGTTAATTTTGTTGAGGATTCATGGGTTGATCCTACAGGAAACGGTGGTGTCGCTTCCAGTCAGCAGGTTGCCATCATCACACAGGCGCAATCTTTCTTTATCGAATTGTCCGGTGGAGTGATTTTGCAAGCTGGTGACTTCCTGGATGAACCATTGATGGAAATTTTTGCCGAAGTGATCATCGAACTGGATTTCCAACGTAATGTCTTCAGTATCGATATCTCTGGCCAACTGAGCATCATCAAGTTGGGCACCGTTGGCGCAACAGCAGGACGCTTCATTCTGGATAACAGCGGAGAGCTTAGTAATTCACCTCAATTCTGGGGAGTGATTACTCTGGAGACAAACTTTGAGGAATTTGAACAGTTTGGTATCTTCTTCTTTGTTAAAGGTACCTTGCAGATCAACACCACTGAGTACGAAAAGACTGAAACCTTGACACTCAAGGGACTTGGTGAAAACGGCGCAGATTTGACGCGTACGTTTGTACTGCCAGCCCAAAGTTTCTTACTTGAAGTCGTTGGACAGGCCAGGATACGTCCTCCGGGAACAGATACGGACCTTGCCCGAATGGAAGGTGGCTTCCTGATTAGTATTAATCCGAATCGTATCGATATATTTGTAACGGTGGAGCTGTCTTTCGGCGTCGGTGACTCACAGATTACTTATGGTGAAGCGATCGGTTTATTGATCCTTCGCACTGGCCTTGATGGAGGCAATCCAGGTATTGCCGGTTACATCAAAGTGGGTTCTTCCGCAGACATCGGTCTACCGGATGTAGGTAGTCTGTTCTCAGCTTCCGGTGAAGTCACCATCATGTTTAACACAACGCTTGAAGAACAGGTGTTCGTCATACCGGAGTCTTTCCGTCCATTACTTGAAGACGATGGTATTAGTGAAATCACCATTTATGCAGCAAAGCCGTCGCTGGATGGTACCCGCAACGAAAATGCTGTTGGTGGCGAGATATACTTTGTCGCGACCATTTCCGTAAAGTTGAAAATACTGGAAGCCATAACACTCGAAGGATTCATTCAGATTTCTGCGGCAATCAGTCCGGAGGAGGGAACTGCTCAATTCTCGGTCGTCGGCGCTGTGACGACTGAAATTGACTTTATCGGAGCGCTTTCGGGTACGCTGAACTTTACTGTATTTATTGGTGTGAAGACAGGGGTCGTTGGTCGAATCCAGTTGGCGGTGGCTACAGATCCGACTTCGCCGATCAACGATCTCATCAGTGTGCGTGGCGACTTCCTTCTGGAGATCAATGCGATTGTTAATGCTGATGGAGGTGATCTATTGCAGACCGAGACGATTGAAAGCTTCCTCATCGATACTGATACCGGCAAATTCCTGCGTGATGAAAACGATGATCTTCTGGTTGGCGAGGTCGACATAGAGCCCGGAATCCTCTTTGAATTATCCGGCGAACTTACCCTGGTGAATACGCTTACGCTGGAAGGACGGTTTAAGTTCCAAATCTCGCCTGAATTATTCGAAATTGAAATTGAGGCTAGAATGTCGCTTGATCCGTTCGGTCAGCTTGATGTGGCGGGTGGATTGCGTATTGATAGCAATGGTTTGGTCCTTGCTGCCGAACTGTCATTGAATGCTGGCTTCGGAGGAAGTTTGGGCATTTGTTTTGAAGCAAGTGCCGCGCTGTATCTAAATACAACGGGATCGGTGCAGACGATTGCCGGTATCACTGTTGATACGGGTCTCAGGATACGGATTGAAGGCAAGATTGAGTTCCTCGGCTTTGCATCAGGCAACGGCTTCGCTGAGATCATTATTTCGGAATCGCAATTTTCCATTGAGTTTGGTGTCAACTTTAACATTGGAACCGAGGCGATCAGTTTCCGAGCGGCCGGATTTGCCGGAGTCTTTACCGATTCAAACCCGGGACTGGTTCTGATCCTGGACATTAGCCTATCTGCCAATTTTGCAGTCTTCAACATCGAAGCGGGCGGAGTTATGGAATTAAATACGACCAATGCTGCTCGTACGGAGGCGGGTCGGACCGTTCAGGCGAACTCATTCCGTCTGCGTCTCTATGGCACCGCTTCTGTCCTGGAAGTTATCAAACTGGAGGCTGATTTCGAGATATTTATCTCTGCCAATGGCTGGCGGGTATCGCTCAATAATTTGGAACTGGATATGTTCCTGTTCCGTGTACAGGCAAATGGCTTCCTCGACTCGGATGGAAACTTCGATTTGAACCTGCGGGGCAGCATTAACCTCGGTGTTGTCAAGATCAGTGGTTCGTTCCGGATCTACAATTTCGTTGACTTCGATGGCGCCGGTAATCCGATTTACTCCTTTGGTGTTGATGTGGGTGTACGGGTTGATCTTCTGGGTGGACTTATCAGTGTAAGCTTTAACGCCTCTTTGGCTGTGACTGGCAACGGTGATGTTCCGGTTAAGTTCAAGGCGAGTGGATCGATTAAGATTGGCTTTATCAGAATACGGGCTTCACGCACAATTGATCTCGGTGTCGTCAAGCTACCGCCACCGGTCTTCCTTGCCGGTGACGTTAATAACCTTGGTGGTGGGCAGTTGCGTTCAGCTTGGAACCCGGACACAGGCGGTGAACTGAGGCTCAACGTTGGCAGTCGTGCGGGCTTGCGTAATATCTCGAATAGTCAGACGAGCGAGCTTTACATCATTGAAGATGGTGGGTTTGACGATGAAGGACGCCAATTAACACGGGTGAAAGCATTTGGTCGTAGCAACAACTTTGCCAATGTAACTTCAATTGTTGGTAACTTTGGTGATGGTACGGATCATATTATTGTCAGCCCTGATATTAAGATACCGATTACTGTCGATATGGGATCTGACCAGGATATTGTTGACTACCAGGGTTCCCAGGTTGGTTCTGATTTAATTACGATTCGGGGAGGGGATGACTTTGACATTTTGGAATGGGTCGGAAAGGCAGATGACGCAACTAAGGTAGAGATATATGGAGAGGGTGGAAGCGACCGAATTACTCTGCTGGGTAGCGCTGCAACCGTAGACGGAGGAAGTGACAGTGATACAATCGTAGGCAGTACTCGTGGCGGTGACGATATTGATGGTGGCTCCGGCGACGATGAAATTATTCCGAATGGGCGACAGGACGGAGATCCTTTTGACACTGTCGATGGTGGTACGGGCAACGATCAATTTAATTTGAGCTTTGCCGATATCGGTGTGACGATTGATGGAAACGATGGTTCAGACACTCTTGTGCTGACTTCTACAGGATCTGCTGACAATTTGGTACTTTCTCAGTCGGGCGGTATTTTGGACATTGAGTCCACTTCCGGCACCACAGGCAACTTTACTGTCAAAACAGTCGAAACGGTAAATATTTTCACTAGGTCCGGCGCTGATACGGTTCGTATCGAAGAGCTTCAAGGTTCTCCGGTTACCACTGTTATCCTCGATCTTGGAGGCGCTAACAGTGACGGAGCAACGGATACGGTAGAAATTGTGCCCAATAGTGCAGATGATCGCGATGATGTCTTTACCATTAATCAGATCACGGAAGGTACAGAGATGACAGGTGTACAAGTTTCACGTACAGCAGTCGCTCCACTGGAGATCGCTATATTCGGAGCCAATCGTGTTATTGATGAGGACCGTCTGATCATTGAATCGGGTGGTGGTAATGACTTAATTGATGCGAGCGGCTTGCAATCGATTGAAGAGGTTGTGCTGGATACCGAAACCATTTCGATCAAGTCCAAAGACATGCTGGTATTTGAGTTCCGTGGCGGCGATGGCAACGATGAATTGATCGGCTCCATGTACGACGACATTATTAATAGTGGCCGCGGTAGCGACACGGTAACAGGTGGTCCGGGCCTGGATACTTTCATCGATAGTGACACGGACCGTATCGACAACGATGGCGATGGTCTGATTGATGAAGACGACGAAAATAACGATACTGTGGACAACGACGGCGATGGTCAGTTGAACGAACTTGATGAGGTTGATACTCTCATTGACCGTGATACTCTGGTCGAACGCTTGCCTGATGGCGGCGATTCACGCTTTACCCGCTTTGACCTCGCGCTCTTTGATCGCACGTTCATTGTTGGCACGATCGTTGGCAACAATGGTGGCGCGTTTGTCAGTGAAATTCCTGTCGAAGAAGCTGACTTGATTGAAGAGATCAAGAACAACGATGATCCAAGCCGCGTGCCTGCAAATAATCTATTCCAGTTCCTCAATAGTGGCGATCGCTTCCTGAGCACTGCAATCGTCGAAAATATTAACGGAATTTTTGAAGAGGCAGTCTTATCCGGAGGTGATAACAAGAACATTATGGTCGTGGGTGACCGAGATGGTGAAGTATCCATTGGCAATCAGAAGCGTCAGGTCGGTGACTGGACAGGCACGGTGCGTCTCGACAACGGTAAGAACCTTGGCACCGGTGATGGCCCGCCGCTTCCTGAAATTTATATTCTTAATGTTACCGGTGGCAACAGGGCCCGCATGGCAGTCAATGACACCGGAGGTGGTGACGGTTTTGACGTATTGATCATAGCCGGAACGAACAGGCCGGATCGCTTGACGTTCGATGCGCAGGGTTCAGGACCCAATCGTGCTGGTTTTGTCTTCGTGGGTGGCATTTCGGAAGAGGACGAAGGAAATGAGGATCTGATTACGTATCGCGGGGTCGAGCGAGTCGAAGTGAATACTTACAGTGGCGCTGACGATATTCTCTTCAATGATACTGTTACCATCACCGTGCTTAATCTTGGTGGAGGCGATGATAATGTAACTGTGGGCACGGTGCCGCTCATTCCCGATACAGGCAACCGTACTCTTGAGTTCCCTGAAGGTGTTCCGGTAGCGGATACCGATAACATGACAAACGGTAACTCCGCTCCACTGTTTATCCTTGGTGAAGGTCAGAATGATCGTATCGAAGTGAATCATAACCGTGCCAAACTCTATCTTCACGGGGGCGCCGGTAATGATCGATTCTTGCTTAAGACCTTCCTCGTTTTGCGCGAAAATTCTGAAAATCAGGAAGAGATCACCAACTTATCATCTGTCTTTGGTGGCACCGGAACGAATCGTTACGATTATCTGCAAAACGCTCCTGTCTTTATTAATGGTGGCCCTGGCATTGATACCATTGTTGTGGTGGGTACGCCTATCGGTGACACATTCATCATCACTGATACACTGATCGCTGGAGCAGGGCGTATAACAACCTTCACCAACATCGAATCCATCGAAGTCGATGGCGGCGGCGGAGACGACGTGATTTACGTCCTGAGCACGAATGCTGATTTCAGCACTTCTGTTATCGGTGGTTCCGGTGACGATACCATTCATATTGGTGGCGCTCCGCCACCGTTGATCCTGGATCCACCTTCATTTACCTATACGCCTCCGGCAATCATTGTGGAACAACCACCGGAACTTGAGTTTGAAACAAAGATCTTCCGTGACGGTAGCTTCCGCTTTGAGCAAGATCTTAACTTCTTCTCCAGAATCTTTAATTTCTTTAGAATCAATAACAGCTTCGTTGAGTTGATTGAAAAGTCACGTGCCGTTCAGAATCTCATCGGAAAGGCAGCTGCCTGGCTTGCTTCTATTGAAAATAGCATTCCATACTTTGAATCTCCCAAGGCGACGATAGCAGGTGTTGACCTATTGACTGCAGCCGGCGCGGCGCGTCCGCTTAATAGCTTTAGCCAGAGCGAGCGCGATAAAATTTTCAATGCGATCACTGTTCAGAAGATCACACGACGTGTCTCGTTCTTATTCTTTAGCTTTAGCACTGTAGACTTTGATACGGCCAATATTTTTGTCGATGACTTTAAAATCAGTTATGATGAAGGACGCATTGTCACCAGTCAGAAACTAATCCAGCCGCCGCCCGTTGAGGTAGATCCTCTGCCGTTTGCATTTGTGGCAGAACCGGTATTTGATGTTACCAATATCGCGGGTCGTCTGACAATTCGTGGCGGCAATTCCGTAGAAGATGCCGGCGACCGTGTCATCGTCCATAATCAGCAAGGTCCAAACACACCTGGCATCGTTCTCAATCGAATTGCTCCGCGACTGATTCAAAATGGCCAGGATTCAAGAGGCAATCCAATCTATGTGCGCGATGTTGATGCTGAGACCGGAGAAAAGATTTCCGATGTGTTCCTCACACTTGAAGGAATCGGCTTGCCATCGGGAGTTGGCAATGACACGATCCCATTCTTCGGAGTTGAATTGCAAGGCATCGAAGAGCTTGAGCTTAGATTGTCTTCAGGCGATGACGATTTGACAATTGCCGTTGAGGAGTACCGTGGTGTTAGCAGTAGAAATCGAGTGCTCTCACGTGGTGAAGTGCCTGATGAAGCGCCATCCGATTTCTCTGCCAATGAACAATTGCCGGTCACTGTGATTGCGGGTGGAGGTAATGATGTTATTAACTTACAGCAGATTCGCGGCGAAACCGTTATTTTGGGTGGTGATGGTGACGATATTCTCAATATTGGTGATCCTGAAGTACTGGATGGTATTGATGGTCGGGTCATCTTCGATGGCGCTGCCCATATTGAAGAAATTGCCCGCCAGGTCGATGCCAGCGAATACAATCAGAATCTACTGCAAAACCTGCCGGAAGTCTTTGTCAATTCGGAGCCTTCCAGTTCATTCATAGATGCCAGCGGTAAAGTTACCGTCTACAGCGCTCCGCAGTTACTCAATATTATACGAGGTGAAACCAGTGGTGATACCGCTGCTGGCCAACCAGTGAGCGGACCGCTGCAAGTGCGCGCTGTTGTGCTTTACGAAGACAACGTTCAGGAACTAGGTGTTCAGGAAAGCGGGATACAGAAGATTGACACAACGCTGGACCTGCCACTGTGGGTCGACGATGATGGCTCCGACACCACGAATCCTTTCGACGAAAACGGGCAGTTGCGTAAGCCGCTCATCGAACGTGTCCCGGCTGGAACATTCCGCGCATTTACCGGAAATAGCCTGGAAGTGTTTGCCCAGCCTGTGGTCAGAAATGATGAAGGGTTTAACGGTTTGAGCGCTCAGCCGGTTTATATCGATGCGGATGGTGACCGCGTCTTTAGGTCCTTCTCATTTGCATTTGATTCCGAAGCGTTCCGCTTTAGGTTCCAGGCGCATGCTCAGTCCATCGCAGAAGCGATTGGCGGTGAAGTGCCAAAACCAATCTATCGCGACGCTCTTGGCCAGAAGACACTATCAGCCAGGGATGCAAATGGTAATCTGAACAAGAAATCGTTCAGTTTCCTCAAGGGCGATATTGTTGAAGACCTTGTTCAGCAAAAGGGTGTTCAGCAGCGCGGCATTCACGAAAATGCGATTCAATCGACAGATGTTGTTACAGGCTTGCCTCTGTTCATTGCACGTAATGGTTCAGTAACGACCGATCCACGCGAAACAGGTCTTCGTGTTCTTGAGAAATCGACTGCTGGCGCTGCCGGAGCGCAGCCTGTCTATCTTGACTTGGACGGAATTCCTAATTTTGCCGGAGACATTCCTGATGTGCGCTTTGATGATGCAACTGTGGAACTTCAAGGTCCGGACCCGGCCGGTATCTGGAGTCTGAACTTTACCGATACTGATGGACTGAATGAAAGTGTCAGTGTGAATACAAGTGTCACCGGTACTGCGATTACAGATATTGCTTCCGGGCTGGCGGCCGCAATTAACAGTTCTCCTGCTCTGGGATTAGCCGGTTTCTCGGCGACCACCGTCGACGCAGATACAATGGTTGCTGGCGCTGAATCTCTCAATATTACTCGTCTCAACGATACCGCATTTTCTGTTGTTGCTTTCGATGCTGCTGGACCGCTTGCAGTCAGCAGTCCTGACATGCGTGTTGAAGTCGTCACACTTGCCGGACCGCTCGTAGCCGGAGATGAGTGGATTCTGGAAATTGAAGGCAGCGACGGAAATATTGTCGATACAGCTACGTATACACTGGATGGTGATCCAACCCTTGCGGAGATTGCCGATGGACTTACACTCGCTTCTGGAACAGACTTTACGCTAAGCGCTGATCCAAATAATGACACTAACGTTGTTATCACTCGTACCACGAGCGATGCAGATTTCGACGCGCAGTTGTCTATCGCAAATTTCGGAACCACCACTGCTGAAACGTCTGCGGGTGTCCGGCTGGTTCTATCCGAACCTGAAAGCGAGAATGACGTCTATATTGCCACAATTGACGGCAATGAATTCCGCTTCAGCGCTTCAGATTATGTCGGTGATTCCGATAATGGTACTTTAATTCACAAGGTGGCGCTTAGACTTGAGGGCCTCATCAATGGTGCTGACAACAATCTAGTAGCGCAAATAGACAGCACGAATCTCAATGAGCTCAGCATTGTCCGACTTGGGTTGTCGTCGTCGATCAGTTCAAGTGTTGTGTTGGAACCGGTTGATACGAGAAAGACCTTGTTTGGCAATGCGGTGGATAATACCTATAAGCTTTCAGGCCCACTATATGTCGGCGACATATGGACGATTGAACTCACTGAAGCAAATGGTGATCCTATTGGTAGTGTCAGCCATACCGTTGCCAATGCCGGCTCTACCGGATTGGCCGACATCGCAACGAGTCTCGCTGCCAATGAAGCCATCAGTAACTTTACAATAGATGCAGATGGTGGCTCAGACCTGACCATTTCCCGTACCGATACGGATGATAACTTTATCACAACCCTAAGTATTTCAGGTATTGCAACGATTACACCTTTGGATACGAGCGCCCAAACTGTGACACTGAATGAGCCATTCGCTGTCAGCGATGTGTTTGTCGTAACCATTGGTGGAGAGACATTCCGCGTCCGCGCTGTTGATCAGGCCGACGATCGTGATGGTAATCCGGCAACATTTGTCGATCGTGTATCTGCAGCAATCGCTAGTGACATCAACGCCGATAATGATTTCATAGCCTTCGTCGATGACGCAAATTTCGATGAGTTTACGTTTATCAAGCTGGATAGTACATCAACGGCCATTAGTGTTGCGCTTGAGCCAACCGGAGTGATCGTTTCCAATGGTATTGTCGAGACCAACACCCTGCGTCTGAGCCGGGAAGCAGGCGAGCAGTGGGTGATCACTATCAATGGTGTTCCCTACAGTCACACGACGACTGTGAATGAAAGTCTTGTATCTATTGCCTCTAGCTTAAATAGTGCAATGTCAGGTATTAAGAAGCCATCAGGTGCAAATGCAGTATCAGTCAGTGGAACTACTTTGACGATTGATCCGGACACAGACTTCACGATTGATTTCGAGGTGCTTGGTGGTGAAAGTGCAATTGGCAGCGCTTTGATTACCGGCAGTGCAGATACTTCCGGCCTGTTGCCACAGGTCGAGATTACGTCCTATGATAGTAGTGATCCGCTACTGTATCTCGACGATGCCTTCAATCTTGTCTTTGAAAACACTGGTAATCCACGCTTTGAAAACAATTTTGATGATCCAAATAGCAAGCTGCTCTACGTCAATAATACTGGGTTCCGTGTCAATGAATTGCTACCGATTGTCACCAATGGCTTTGGCATTGGCGTTGATTTCCTCGTCTACGAAACTTCGGGAATTGCTGAGTTTGGTGAACTTTCAGTGCAGGTGACTAGTGATAGCAACGGCATTGATTCCAGCACCGTCTGGTATGAATTGACGCCGTTCACAACTGGAAGAACTGTTTTGGGTGATGAAGTAAATCGTCAGTTTGGTCATCGCCGTGGTTATGATCTGACCTTTGCAAAACTTATTGGTGAGGATGGTAATCCTACTGGCGGATTTGTTCCTCAGAGTTCCGCAACAGCCATTCGCCTTGTTACCAAGTCAAGCACTGGCAGCTATGGCGGATTTGATCTGGATGGTATCGGCATTTTGGAAGGCAGTCGCAGCGCTAGCAATATTTTCTATCCGTCCATTATACTATCTGACAGCAAAAATCCAAATGATGTGCTTACGCGCGCCTTGAGCAGACCAGACAATGTCGGATTCGATATCAAACGACTTGGCTCTGAAGGGCTTACTTTCACAGCAGTCTCTCCAGCTCTGGTTCCAGTCAATCGAACCTCTCCAATTGATTTTGTCAGAACTGAGGATGCAAGACAGTCATTCCCGGGCGATAACGATCGGGTATTCGTCGACTATTCTGAGATCGAGGGTTCCGTAGAGGGTACATTGAGCGAATTTGATCTTCCGGTTGATGATCTTGAGACGACTTCCATCGGTGGTGTGGTACAATATCACGAAGGTACCGTGACGGATAATTTCTCCGGGGCTAAATCTTCAGGTGAAGTTCTCACGTTGACAGATACACCGGCAAGCGCTGATCAAGTGACAGTTGTCGTAATGAGCGTTACAGATGCCGCAGTGGGTGGAGCCAATCCAAAGCTTCCGAATCAGACCGGTGGTGAAATCCTTGAACTAGGCACGCACTTCACCGTGAATACGACTGCCAAGACCATTACCCTAACCGCATCCGGTGCAGCGCTTACGAATAGCGATAGCAGACTCTCTGTTATTTATGCGGTTGAGCAAAAATTCTATCTCGGTGGTGAACAGGTATACGATGTCGAAATTGTCGATAAAGGCGAAGGTGATGTTGAAGTGACTCTGAAGCCAGCAACGTACAATGGAGGTGAGTTGGTCTATGATGTATTTAGTGGTGAACAGATCTTTGATCGTTTTGGTAATCCGGTCTACTATGAAAAGGGAGACTTGCGCCTGCACTTCCGCGGCGAGCCGGTGTTCAGTTTACAGGCTGAAATCGAACGCTTCCTTGGTGGGCAGCTCAACGAGGATTTGCAACCAACCGGCGAACCTCGCATTGATGAAGATGGCAATGTCGTATTGAATTTCGATGGTAGTCTGTTTGTTGCGGCCGCCGGGGGCGCAAAGATTCACGATCGTCGCGATCTGGCTTTCGACGGTTTTGCATTTACAACTTCATCAGACTCTTCAATCGATCTGACCAGCAGTCTGAACCTCTATGTTGCCAATATGAATCATACGGCACGTTCGGGTAAGCTGCTTGTGAGTGATCCTGGAGCATCCGGTTATGCAGACTTCGGTCCTCAGGATACTCTGGTTAGTGTTACCGTACGCAGCGACAGAGGTAGCTTCCGAATTGATCCCAGCGATGTTGCTTTTGCGAATGGAGTGTTGACGATTAATCCTGATGCCACTTATACCATCGGACCGAAAAGTAATATTCCAGTCGCTGAGATTGGTTCTGTTATCATCACAGCAAACTTCTCGGTGCAGGATTTCCACGATACCGGAGATACGATACGCTATTTTGGTGATGAAGAAGTGCAGGCTGGCCAGGCTGTGGTAAAAGGTGATTTCCCCTCGATCGTCATCCTTGAAAGTGGTCAGGAGGTTGTCGTCACCTACACATCTGATCCATTCGATCCCGGTATTGAGTTGGGCTCAAAGGTGTTCTTCAATAACTCAAGTGGCGATCGTCTTACTCACGACCGTGGCGCTGCGGTGTACGTGCGTACGAGTGTTGGTCAAGATTTAGAGGACTTTGAAGTGGATGACTTTGAGTTGCAAACTTATCTTGGCGGCGAACCTGTACTGCGGCTGGGCAATGAGCCACGTCGTAACATTGGCGGTGAAACTCAATTCTTTGCAGCGGACGATGTTGTTTCGAAATTTGCGCCTTTCCAGCGTATCGATCTGGGCAATCAATCCGATGGCATATTCTTTACCAATGCACAATCTGTTGAAGTCAAGTTGGGTTCCGGTGATGATCGTTTCACCGTAATCACGACACGAGACTTTATGGATACCGTAGTTATCGATACGGGCGCTGGTGACGACACCATTGAAATTACGGGCTATGATCAAACAAGACTAACCCGCGATGACGGCAATGGCGGTACGGTCATGACAGGCATCGAAGGTGGCGTCAGTGTTGTAACTGGCAGCGGTGTTGATGTCGTCAGCATTGGAACTTTCGGTTCCGGTGTAGCCGATGATCCAGGTGCAACGGGTACTGCGGATCGAATCTTTGCGCCGATTACGATCGATGGTGGCGAAGAGCGTATCATTGGTACAACGACTATTGTTTCAGCAGCTGGAACTGATAAGCTCGTGGACGATAATACCGTCTTCCCGACTGCATTGCCGGACGATGCAGTACTCGATCTTTCCACACTGACTGCTGGGTTTGTCAATATTACGGATGCGGCAGCTATTGATGCTAACACAAGCAGTGGTTTGATCACTGTAACACCAAACGCCTTGACTGCGCTTGATTTTGCACTTCTTGAGTACACAGTTAGTGACATCGATGGTAATAGCGCGCTTCACCGTGTTCTTCTCGACGCAACAGCATTTGATGATGGCGCTGGTAACTTTACCGAGGACGTTGTCATTAACGTCAAAGACGCCGCTACTCGAAACGAACACGTAGTGGATCTCAAGGGCGCTGAAGTTGAAGTCGCAGGTGAATTCAGGAAGATTATTGCCAACGATCGAACTTCCATCACTGTAGAGTATGGTTGGGCGAACGAAGTCGCTGTTAATGCTCAGTATAAAATTACTGTAGCGGATGATATTATCAACCTTGATGACAGTGGCGATACATCTGGCGATGACATACTCATGCAGTATCGTCAGATTGAAGCTGACACTGAGCTATCCGGTATTTTCGGTAGCGGTGGTCTCCTGAGGCACAAGGGAGTTGAGTTGCTTAATGTATTCCTAGGCAGCGGTGACAATACATTTACCACAACTTCCACAAACACGGAAAAAACATTTGTGCGCGGCCAGGGTGGAGATGATACTTTTAAGGTCGGTTCTGATACAAACTTACTCTCAGATGATACGGGAGATCTCAACGCGATCCTGGGCATTTTGACCTTTGAGGCTGGCGACGGAACAGATGTTATTGAAATTGACGATGGTGGCGACACAGCGTCCAATGACGTAACATTGACTGCCAACACGATGACAGGCTTCAGCGCTGGAGGCGCCCTGAACTTTACTGATATCGAAGAGATGGAGTTACAGTTGGGGACTGCTAACGATAGACTCTACATTGATGGCACTTCGCCCGGCAGCACCACGAATATAAATACCGGCGCTGGTAATGACGTTGTGAACATCGGCGGTATTGATGGGCCAACTAAAATCAATACTGCTGAAGGTGATGATACTTTGCGTGTCAATTTCGACCAGCAAGGAAATCAGACCTTCGCCAATGGCATCCGTGCGACACAAAATCAGCTTGGACTTGCAGATCTGGAACTGGAGGGTGGATCTGACTCAGATACATATGATATTGGTCTTTCCGGTATTGGTTCGGCCCGAGTTTCAATTGATGATATTGTCGATGCAGACGGAATCAACAGACTTAATATTTATGGCACCAATGAAGACGACTTCTTCCTTTCACGTCCGAATGCAATCCTTGCGATAGAGGTGGATCCGATTCTTCGTTCACCCGTCGAAGGAGGCAGTGTTGAGCGCATTGACTACGATGAGTCTCTGAGTGGTGGTGGCCTCTTCCTCTACGGACGCGAAGGTGATGACACCTTCATCTTTGACGACAACAGTATGCCGATGACGGTGTATGGGGATACCGGTAACGATCTCTTTCAGATTGGCCAAGTCTTCCAGTCTGCTCGTGATGGCAGTAATCCGCTGAATGGTCTGACTCCGAATGAGTTCTTCCCAACGACTCAGACTACACGTGGTTTCCTCAGCAATGGCGTTAGCTTTGCTACGACCATGTACGGTGGCGATGGCAACGACAGCTTCACTGTTTACCGGAATGTTGCCGAAGTCTTCCTGTTTGGTGAAAATGATGACGATAACTTCATCGTCCGTTCTTTTGTCAAAATCGATCCGAATGATCCGAAGAAACCATTCACCAATATCAATGGTGGTCAGGGTGCCGACTTTATTGAATTTACAGTCAATGCACCGGTTAATGTTTCCGGTGGTGACGGGTTTGATACTTTGAACGTTTTGGGTACTGAGTTTGGGGATGATTTCGTCGTCACCGAAACGGGGGTATTTGGCTCAGGTCTAACAGTACGCTATGGAGGAATTGAGCAAGTAACCGTTGATGGGTTGGAAGGCAATGACACCTTCTTTATTGCGGGCACTCCTGCGGGAATTTCAGTTGAGGTTGTTGGTGGACTTGGCAGTGATACATTCAATGTAGCGGGTGGCACTGAAGACGGCACTCCGATTACTGTCGTTGGCAATGACTTGGGCGGTCATAGTGGATTTATTGATCAATCAATTGATAATATTCAAACGGTCGATAATAATTATGACGATTTGTTCGTGGAGGACATTTCGGCTGCTGTGGCCGATAACGAAGAGCCGGGTATCCTAATTATTCCGTTGGATGAACCATTGCGTTTGGTTGAGGGAAGCCTTGCCGTTATTCGATATAGTGTGCTTATGACACGTCCTCCTAGCAGAAGCGTCCGGGTCACTGCAACACCAAGCCTGCCGACCGAAAGTGATCGCGCAGCTGGCGCGCTGGGAATATTGTTGGATGCGACAGAAACGCAGGGAACCGCAGATCCTTTGAACAAAGGCAGTGCACTTGGTGCCACGTTGACCTTTACTCAGGAAAACTGGTCTTCACCTCAATTTATCACTCTGGCGGCTCCCGAAGATTTCCTTGCTGAAGGAACCGAAACCTATACGATCCAGCATAGTGTTACTGAGGGAGGAGATCCATCAGACGGTGAACCTTATGATAAGCTTCAGGTTGCAACCGTTTCAGTTAGTGTGATCGACAATGATGCCGCTAACGTTGTGATTACACCTAGTGACGGTGAAACACTCGTCTTTGAACAATGGGATCTCACTCGATCCGATCAATACACTTTAGAATTATCTCGACCACCGGCAACTGGGCAGTCTGTAACAGTTGCAATAACAACGGACGGACAAGTTCTTGTTCAGGATGATAGCAACCCACAAAGTCCTGCTGCAACAATCAGTGTTACTTTGGATGCAAGCAACATGTCCAAAATTATAAATGTGTTTGCCGATGATGATACACTCAACGAAGGAATTCATTATTCCAGAATAACTCATAGTGTGACCAGTGATCTGGATGATTACTTCAATATTGGTGAAGACGATGTTCTTTATGGGCTAGCTGCGGAAGTGAATAGAGACTTGCTATCTTTGTTGGATGCCAAATTTGAGAGTGGTACGGTCGTCTTTAGTGGCCCTGCTTTTGAACTAGACGTGAGTGGAGATGCCAATGTGACTCTCGACAATGGCGAGTTCGCCTGGGATGAAGCTACTATTACTCTGTCCGGTACGCTTGATGCAGGAGAGTTCTGGATTGTTAAATTGGATGGTGCTGAATACCGTTATGAAGTGACTAACGATGATACTTCTCTCGACGATATCGTCGATGGACTAAAGACTGCTATTGGCGCTGACTTTGATACTACCGGTAGTGGTGCTAACGTTCTTAACGTAAAGCGTAACAATAATGAAAATCTCGTCATATCCAGCAACCTTCAGGATGGCGACTCAATTGCCACAGTAATTAATGCAGGTGAGGCTGACATAACGCTACAGGGTACAGTGGATACTGATGAACTTTGGATTATTATAATTGATGGAACTGAATATTCCTACGAAGTGGCCAGCGCTGACACTTCCTTGAATGACATTGTGAACGGTTTAATTAACGAAATCGGTTCTAATTACGATACCACCGGTAGCAGTGGTAGTACCCTGAAGGTAAAACGCGATAATCCGTTTAGTGTGTTCACGACTTTTCAAGGTGGAGATTCAGCTGCAATTACAGGTATGCGAAGCACAACACGCTATCAGGTAGCAACTGTTTCAGTTACTGTTACAAATTCACCAGCTAATGACCGCACCGAGTGGAAGCTCGTTTTGGACGACGAAGTGCTCACCTATGTAGCAGGTGAAAACGGCGAAGTCGAAGAACTTGCTGGTGTCGATGTTAAGGTTACTGATGATGAAGTTGTCGGCGTTCTTGTTACAGAGAGCAATGGCCAGACTGTGGTTATTGAACCTACCGATTTCTTAATCATTGGTAGTGGACAGGTAAGCGAGTACATTGATGGAAATAACTTTATCGCTGATTTTGGGTCTGCAGTTATTTCCGAAACCGATGTTCACAATAGTATTGATACCGCCCAAAATCTGGATTCTGCCAGTTGGAGCGATGCCAGAAATCCTGATATCAGTGATTCAGCTACGCCACTGCCTTATCTCACCATTCTGGGAACAGGGGACAATGAAGTCGATTATTACTCATTCACCGTAGATGCTGACATGCTGGCTGACGGGCCCGTTTCTGCAATCTTTGACATCGACAAAGGGTATGAATTTGATGAACAAGTTTTCTGGGGCAGTCAATTGACACTTTTGAATGAGGAAGGCGTCATCTTGGCTCGCGGACTGGGTTACTCAGATCCAGATGATACTTCAAAGGGAGGCCAAGGTAGTGAAAGCTGGCTAGATGATTATCTGACTTACGAATTCACCAGTGAGGGAACCTATTTTATTGAGGTGGATAACTGGCTATGGCGCTGGTCGTTCTTCCGTACTCGTAGCCTCAACGGCGTGCCACAAGGTGCGGATTACGAGTTGAATATTTCCTTGGAAAATCGCGATGTTGATGCCTTCCAGTTTACTCCAGATCCGATTGTCGAAGATGAAAATAGTAACAACACAGTCCAGAATATTGATAGCGCTGACTTCTGGTATACTTTCTTCGATTCTACCATTGGCAACGAGGACTACACTGGTGGAACTATTAATTCACTGACACCGTATGCAAAGATACTCGGTAGTGGCGACGGTAGTTGGGATATCTATGAATTTGAGGTTACCGATGCCATGTTGAATCCCTCTTCAGTGACTTCTATAACTGGAACCGAAATTACCGATAATTTTTACACTGAAGCTAGCCTGACAATCGATGGTCCTATAGCGAACGATGCGGATGATTTCTCCTCAATCTGGTCATTAACCCTAGATGAATTCGACTACACGTATGCGGCGAGTAAGGACGAATCCCTTGCGAATATTGTTTCCGGGTTAGTGGCGGATATAAAGGCAGACTATCCTTCAGCATACACGTTAACAGAAAATGGAGCCATCATTACCATCGCATTTAACCAAGGATTTAGATTGGGCGACCTCACCCAGGAGATTCAGGTAGCTGGTGAAGTAACCAAGACTCAGCGGGCTCTGGATTCGAATGGTACACCGATTCAATTCTCCTCAGTTGATATTGATTTATCCGGCGCCGTGGTTGCAGGTGAAACATGGTCGGTAAAGCTGACTCCGAGCGGAGGCTCTGCTCAGACCTTTAGCTTTATTGTTTCTGATTTCTATCTTCCAGCTACTACCGGCATCAATGTCGATGATATTGGCAAGGGATTAGAAGGTGCTATTGCAGCAGGTTTCAACCCAACATATAATGTTGCCAATAATACGCTTAGCCTGAGCAGCACGACAGCCTTCACTGTAGAAGTTTTCGCCCAGACTGAAGATGGCGCCAGCTCCGATGGTGATATTGTTATCAAAGGTACGCCTTTCCTGAACGCTATTGGCTCTGTTTCTGATGTCACCTGGACTGAGGCAAATGTCACACTATCGGGCACACCACGCAACAAACAGACATGGACAGTTACGCTGACCGATAGCAATGGAACAGATACTTTCTCTTACGATGTCACAAAGGGTCCAAGTCTGGACACGCTTGCTGATATAGCCCAAGGTTTGGTCAGCAAGGATACGGCAGGGGATTCGTACACAATTACTTCTAGTGGCAACACTATCAAAATCGTCCATGACAGTGGCGATGCATTTACCGTTCAATTGGCAATTAGCCCAGCGACGGTAGAAGGCACTGTTTCACAGTCTGTTCTCACCAGCAACATTGTGACTTTGAGTGGCAGTGTTGTCCTCAATGAGACCTGGATAGTAAATCTAAATGATGGCGCCGATGATTCATACAGCTTCACTGCCACGAGTACAGAAGTCTCTGGAGGTCTTAGCGCTATGGCCAGTGCGTTGGTCGGCCGAATCAATACAGGATTCGCAAGTGGTGAGGACTATGTTGCAATTGTCGAGGGAAGCACCTTAAAGATCATTCATAAGGATGGAACTGCCTTTACTTCAAACTTTACAATTACCGATGCTCTGACTGCTGGCGTTAATCGTGAGTCCGATAAGTTGATCTTGACTGGTGCGGTTGCCACAGATCAAGTCTGGAAAGTCATTTTGGATGACAGCGCAGTTGTTCCTTATTCATTTAAGGTAACTAGTAGCGAAATCGACAGGGCTGCGGTAGCCGCCAAACTGGCAGAGGTGATCAATAATGATGGCAGCGGCAGTTATCGGGCTGTAGCCGATGGAGATGCTCTCCTCATTGTGCACAAGAGTGGAACTGCATTTACATCTGCCTTCACCACCACCAGCGTACCCTCTGGCAGTATTAATGCTAATACGCAAACTTTGGCCCTTAGTGGTACTGTTACCAGTAGCGAAGTTTGGACAATAGCGCTCGATCCAAATACGGGTCCAACCCAAACATTTAGTGATACCATTGATACAGAAACAGACATTGAAGACGTAGCAGAATCACTGGCGAATGAAATCAACACAGCTCCAAGCAGCAATTACTTGGCTTTCTTCTCAGGTAGCAACCTGTATGTAGTTCATAAGAACAACACCAGTTTTACCGCCTCTTCCACTGGGGCAGGTGCAGCGACTGTTTCAGCGGGATCAGGCGATCGTCTAACTCTGAGCGGCACGATAGCAGCAGGACAGAAATGGTACATTACGGTAGACGATGGCACTTCGCGCACTTTTGATATTACCATCGGTAGTGAGTCTAACCTAATTGCAGTAGCAACATCATTGGCCAGTAACATCAATACCGACTTTGATAGTTCCAATGGCGATTACCGTGCTCTCCAAAATGGCGCTACGCTGATTCTTGTCCACAAAGATGGAACTGCCTTTAGTGCTTCCTTTGCCGTTGAAACAGCTCCAGCAAGTGGCGTTGACGGTGAAGCGGATTCGATTGCCTTGAGTGGAACGGTCACTGCGGGTGAGACCTGGAATGTCGTCCTCGGATCTACCCCGGATACTTATTCTTTCAAAGCTACTGCGACAGAGGCTGGAGCAGGTAATCCTCAGGCAGCTATAGCAACAAAACTGGCCAAAGAAATTAATGACGACACCAGCGGCAATTATCGTGCCTATGTTGAAGGCGCCACGTTGTACATTTTCGAGCGAAGTAATGTGGCCTTCAGTTCCGGTTTCAACATCACTAATATTCCAACTTCAGATAGTGATGGAGTGGGTGGCAAGTTTGTCCTTGGTGGCAATGTAGTTGAAGAAGAAGCTGTTATATTAACGCTGACTCTGAATGGAACTCCTGAAACTTACTCATTTGAAGTGACCGCAACAGAGGTGGCCGCTGGTTCACCGTTAAATGCCGTAGCCAATAAGCTGGCTACGGAAATCAACAATGGCAGCAGCTATTTGGCGCGCGTTGAAGGTAGCACAATCTACGTAGCAAGCCGGAGTAGTACTTTATCTACTCTCACTGTAACTTCAAACGTTCAGCCAGCTCCGGTAGAAGGCGGAGCCACAGTTAATGGCACGCTTCCCGATGCCTGGCAGCAAAGAGTCAAAATGCTTGGGCAAAACAGCTTCATTGATAGTGGTGATCTCTGGACTATTGCGCTGGATGGTGAGAGCAATATCACTTTTAATTCTGCCAACACCTTGAATAGCGCAGCCTCAGGATTGGCTGGTGGAGCTTCCGCATTCAACGGAACTGCTAACGCAGATGCAGTAATATTAACTCGTGATAATGGTAAGGAACTAAAGGTTGATTCCGTTAAACACAAACGTGCTAATGCCATTGCTTCTGAAACTAAACAGATTCACGCAAACGATGGCGGCACTTTGATTAAGCACTATGAGACTGTTAGTGTTGCCTTGGATGGTTCGGTCAATGTAACTCCTGGAGATATCTGGGCAGTAACCATCAGTGGAACAGATTATAACTATCTGGTTCCTAGTAGCTTGGCGCCGGAACAACGCACTCAGAATAAGGTTGCTACAGAACTGATTGCTAAAATCAATGCTGCTAACGCGAGCTATAAAGCATCTATTGGAACAATCGGGGGCATAACAATTGTTGTTGAAGATAGAGACTTTGCGAGCCCAACCAGTCATCCCGACGGATTAAAAGGGCCTGGCCAAACAATTACCGCTTCGGCTTCCCGTGGTGGTGGTATGGTAACAGGAATTTTTGACATTGACTCTGCGAATTTCACCACAGGTGTGCAACCCTACCTGGCTGGATTTGAACCTGTTTTTACAACGCTATTCTTTGGTATAAGAATCCAAACAGGTGAGCGACCCATCTATGAGTATTATCCCTACATCGAGTATCCGGTTCTTTATCTTAAAGATAACAGTGGTAACGTATTGGAGTCACAAATAGCAAAAAGCATCTTGGTTGATGAAGGCAGTAATTCAGACTATGAACCGTTCTTCGATTACGAGTTTGATACGGCTGGGCTTTATCGAATTGAGGTAGGTTCTATTCGTGACTATTCCAATAATGCACGCTTTAGCGACAGTGTTTCCGGATTGCGTTCAGGTCTTAACTATCAGTTGAATGTAAGCTTGCAAGAACATGCTATCAACCCTAGTGCCATTGAACTGGTAGGTGCTGAGATCGAAATCATTGATGGTGCAGGAGTCGGTCAGATTGGTACGATTACTGAATATGATGCAGAATTGAGGAAGTTCACAATTGAAGATAAAGCTGTGGGTAATGTCGGTGGTGCCTGGCCTGTTGCGCTTGACGATACCAGTGTCATTCAAATTGGCAAAAATTTGGATCTTTCACCTGTAGCTGATACATACGATGTTGTTTTAACAGATCAGCCTTCTGGCGATGTAGTGCTCGATATCGTACCTGAGGTAACTCGCACCTACAATTCTGATCTGGCATTTGATGAGACTGCTAACTTCGGTGAAGGCAGGGGAGTTCAGGTAGAGGTTGCAACTCCACGTGCAGAGGTTGAATTGTTCGGAACTCCAGCTGTTGGTGAAATATGGACGATTACTCTCAATGATGAATCCATTGACCATTCTGTCACCTCGGGACAAAGCCTTGCAAATGTTGCTAATAGTCTGGCAACAGCGATTGATGGAACAACTTTTGATGGCAGCAAAGAGTATAAAGCAATCAGTAATGGTAGTATTATTACAATATGGTTGGTAGACGGATCACAGGAAATTAACGATAGTCGCTTCTATGCAGTTTTCTCAACTGATTCTACTAGCGGTGAAGCGACTGTAGCAGGTACTCGCTTGGATCTCGCTTTCCACTGGAGTGTTGCAGATATCACTCTCTCAGGCAGTGCTATCGAGGGCGAAACATGGCGTTTGATTCTGGATGGCCAGATAATTGAATATACAGTCCCTGATGGTACCAAGATCCTAAATGACGTCTTTACCGCCCTGAGTGCTGGCGTTGATAGTGCCATTTACACATACACAGCATCTTCTAATCAATTCGATGATCTTAAACGTATTGATGGTAAAGAATTCACTGCCGAAATCTCTGTAACGAAGGGTGAAGCAGTGATTACACCAAAATTGAAATTCACTTCTGCAAACTGGAATCAGCCACAGACGGTTGAGGTAAAAGCCTTCGACGACAATGTGCTCGATGGTGGTGATGCCCTGGTATTCCCAGGACTGGAAGAACGTGTAATACATATTCGCGGTCCGCTCTCTATTGATGGAGGATTGCAGGTCAGCGGTGACCGTTTCCTCAACAATCCATTCACTTTGCCAACGGAGAGCAATTATCCTGTTCCCGACGGATTTATTACAGGCTTTGGTTTCAGAACAGTTGATGGGGTTCAGTATGCATCACTTACAGATACCAATGCTTTCCACGTTGTTCCAAATTCTGGTACTGCCAGTGGATTTGATCCGAGAATTGATGATCCGGTAAACACATATTTCTTCATTATTCTGGATGGTCCGGCTCAAGGTACGATCATGGATGTCATGAAGCGTGACCCAGCAGATCCTTTCACAGTTATCTTTGATAAAGAGTACGACGAGTTGGTTACAGAAGTGGGCGGTGTCGATAATCTTCCTAACTTTGATAGTGTCGAAGAATGGTTCCGTGCAGAAATTAATCTCAGCTCGGTTGTTGTTGAAGACACTGGAGAGAATTGGATCCTTAAACTTGACGGAACAGATTACACGTATACGACATCGGCCGCAGACGTGAATAACACTGATAATCTAGGTGCTGGTTTGAGAGATTCGGCAAATATTCCAAGTGCAACTTACACGGTCACTTTCGATACGAACAGTAACGTTCTCGCCATTGAACGAGTCGATGACGCTTCATTTACGGTAGAAATTACTGTCGGTGGCAGTGGCCTTACCGCAGTTAGTGGAGAGGGAACTGCAGATCATTACTATTACGCTCCAGTCAATCCGAATGTTCGTGTAGTTGAACAAACACAGGTGGACACACTCAATCTCTATAATGGAAGCTCTCAAGCAGATGATGAAGGTTTCTTGACAGACAATCGTCTCTATGGTCTTGGCATGGGACTTGATACGAGAATTGGCGGTAAATTCCTCTATGGCGGTATCACTTATAATAAGCTTGAAGCAATTAATATCGAGCTTGGTCTGGGCAATGATAGTTTCACCATTGAGTCCACACATACAGGTTCCACAAATCTATATGCTGATGATGGCACTGATCTTATTAATGTGAAATCTATCTCTGGGCATACAATTATTGATACTGGAGATGACAATGATACTATCAACGTCACTAATGATCTTATGAGGATCAATCAGATCGCGGGTCTTCTGACGATCAATGCCGGACTGGATGATGATACATTAAATATCAACAACAGCAATGACACCACTAGTGATGCGGGAGTGTTGACTGAATCAACACTTACAGGAGTTGACATGCCCAATGTAGCCGAAGTTCAGACGATATTCGTACAAGCTCGCTCCGGAACGTATATTTTGAGTGCACCCGGGTATGATGGCGACACAGGTTCGCTCAATTATACAGACTCTGTAACTACTATTGAGAGCGCTCTTAACAGCCTATTCAAAACTACAGACGCAATTTCAGTTAAAGAATTACCAGATGTTCGTGACCGTGTGACTCAGTCCATTTTGTATACGGTCACTTTCGGAGGTGAGTTAGCAGGTCAAGATGTTCCAGAATTGGTCTGGAAAGATCGTGATAATTCTAACCTGACTGCGAATGCAGGAGCTTCAGCGAGTGTTCAAATCGATACCATTTACAAGGGAACAGCGTCACCAGAGTTAAACAATTTACAGACTCTAGAGATCAATGCAGCAAGTGGCACCTTTGCGATAACATTGTTGAATCAAACAACTGATGATATTGCATACGATGCTACTGCTGAACAGTTGGCATCTGCTCTAGAGCCAATCTTAAATCCAAATAATCTCGATCCTAATGGCAGATTGCCATTTACCAATAATTTCAGCATCACTAAGTTTGGCAACGTCTTCCATATCATCTTACAAGGAGAGCATAGAGACCTGGCAATTGCTGCCGAAAACATCGACACTACTTTGCTTTCGGGTTCAGTAAATCTGGCCACTCGAATTGACGGTGTAAACTATTACAATGTGGATACCTTCAACCTCGATCTTGGTTCTGGCGACGACGTCTTCAATATTCAGGGAACCAGTGCGTTAACGAATATCAACCTTCACGATGGTGATGAACGTATCTATATCTCTTCAGAAGCAGACTTCACTCTTTCCACGGAGACGGATTTTCTTCGCGGTGATCTTGATCGCCTAAATGGCACATTGAATATTGATGCTGGCGCTGGCAGACATCTGCTCATGATCAGTGACGAAGCAGCAAAAGTCGGTGATGGTACCGATCAGAACCCTGTTTTAATCACCGATGTAGCTAGCGCTGCCCAGTCCAGAGACGCCGGTATATCTGGTGATGCAGAAATTTCCATTATCGGTCTGGCAACCGGCTCAATCAGCTTTGAGGCGGATTCGGCAAACGGCAACTTCGCAGACGGCATTACCATTTGGACCGGATATGGTGACGATGTTATTGATATTGACGGCACTCACCATCGTGACAGCCCACTTACTATCACCAGCTTGAACACTGGTCTGGGTGATGATACTCTCACGGTAGATCTGAAAGTAGAAGACGACGGCTTATTTGTCCTCAACGCACAAGGACCTTATAATCATACCATTGATCTGACCACTGACTTGAGCGCGGGCGACCATCGCACTCCGGCGGATGGTATCAGGGTCTTCGTTGATGGTGATGAGTTAGACGCATCTCAGTTTGCAGTCGATACGGATCTTGACCTTATTAGTTTTACTACCGGCTCTGAACCGTTCACCAGTCCGGAGTTAGAAGTTCAAATTACGCGCTTTACTGTCGGTAACTTCATCTTTGATGCGGACGCTGATATGTCTCTGCCGGTAAATGCAACAGCAAGCGATACAGTCTCAGTCTTCGCTAACGGTGTGGAAATAGACGCTGATAATTTCACTGTCGATGAGGACAATGATACGTTCAGTTTCAATGCTGGTTTCGAGCTTAGTGAGGGCACTGAAATCGTTGTTAAAGTTCAGCAAGTTACTAGTGAAACATTCACGCTTTCTACACTTGATAGTTTCATCTTTAATTCCGCAAATAACACGCTGGCCTTGTCGGAAGATATTGTTCTGGGAGATGATATTACTGTTCAGGTCGATGGAGCTGTAATACCCGCTGACTTCAGTATTACACTTGATGGGGTGGTCACGTCTGCAGGATTCACTATTGATTATGAGAATGATGAAATTGTGTTGGATGCAGGATTTGAAGCTGCAGAAGACGCACCCATCCTTGTCTCCATACGTAAAGTGATTGCAGATGCAGTGGGTGCTGCTCCGCAGCCATTATGGTCCGACAGCGACGATATCAATGCTTCGTCTTCGACCCAGCGTTTGATTATCTTCGGTGGTCAGGACGACGACAATATTCTCGGTGGTAGCAATGAAGACATTATCTTTGCTGACCGTGGCCGGGCAGTCTTCTTTGATCGCTTTATTGCCACTGCAGAAGAAGTAGCGACGCTTACTGAAGAAGAGTTAGAAGCGCAGGGTCTCGTTACTGAAGGAAAAGCACTGATGCTCACCGACGAAGAACTGGAAGCATTTGGCATCGCAGTCTTTGGCCATGGAGGTCCTGACGATAAGATCGACATTGATCTGCAAGAACTGGGCCTTGCATTCAGTGTAGATCCGGATGTTGGTGGCGCAGATACTGTCAACGGATTTAAAGCTCGTGACATTGTTATTGGTGGCGACGATTCAGATATTCTAGATGCTTCTGAGACGGGTGACGT
>CAZUYZ010000045.1:0-9830 GCA_964624365.1 uncultured Puniceicoccaceae bacterium | reverse complement strand
TAGAAGCGCAGGATGCGTCATTGACTTGATCGGCGGGCTCGCCATTTTGGCGATTGGGTGTACTGTTGTTTTTCATTTGTAAGTCCATGTTTTAGAAAAACTTGGACGGCAGTACACCCTCTTTATAACTTTTAACTCATCTTTTTAGGATTCATGGAGACAAACTCGCTCTTTCTCAATTTCACACATCCACAATCCTAGATTCGTGAGTAGAGGTCGATGAGGTTTTGTAAGATTGCGATTTCAACTCACGAATCTAGCCATCTGAGGAGGTCTACAAGTGTAATGTGTAAAAATTTCATGATTTTTGAGCGTAAGGTGAACCGCGTTTTATCAGCGTTTCCATATAGGCAGTTTCATCGTATGGCGTTGCGCTTTCCCAGCATTTGTAGAGGATGCGAAGGTGCCCGAATCGGTTGGTCTGATAACCAGTTGTCCGCAAAAAGAACTTTCGCCCGAGCAATGGCTTGAGAAAAATATCTACCACTGGGGCATTGAGACCGGATTGCACGCACGCTTGGATGCCTCAAGAAATGATGACCGATGTCGTCTAAGAAACCCCAAGCCCTTGCGTTTGCATGGCATCTTCACTCGAATTGCCAACAGTATTTGCTGCGAATGGCTATCCAAAAAGAAAAAGCCTCAGAACTACACAACCACTGACTTTATCGCTTACATGAGTGAAGAACATGACCGCAGGGCCATCGCATCAATCACCTCAAAAAAGCCAAAAGTAGGGTGAATTTGAGTTTGCATAGGCAATGGGAACAGATGGCAAAAGGAAAATGAGTATTGCATTATCACCAGTAAAGATTTTTTAAAGACGAACTGCTTTACGTTTATCCAGAAATTATTTAATAAAATTCAACTTATATAGCTATGGAAGATAAAGAAATCAGAGAGCTTAAAAATCATTTTGAAAAAATGGGACAGTCACATGTTTTCAAATTTTTTGAAGAACTTAGCGAAGTCGATCAAACTAGTTTGCTAAAACAGGCAGCCTCAATCGATTTGGAAGAACTGCAGTTATTGATTGAAGAGCATTTGCACGAAAACAAAGATCAATCGCAACAATTATCGCTTAAGGGTTTGGCTCCGGCGCCTTACGTACGATTGCCTTCGAGTGGCGGTGACTTGCAAGAATGGCAAGCTGCTTACAAAGTAGGTTCAGAGGCAATTTCCGCAGGAAAAGTAGCTGCATTTACTGTGGCTGGTGGACAAGGCACTCGTTTGGGCTATGATGGGCCCAAGGGTACATTTCCAGTGACACCGATTACAGAAAAGACCCTTTTTCAAGTGTTTGCGGAGAAATTGATTCGTTCGGGAGAGCGTTTTGGCGTGACAATCCCATGGTTCATTCTCACCAGCGAAACCAATAATGAAGCGACGATAGAGGCTTTTCGGCAGGCGAACTTCTGGGGGTTGAATCCGGAATTCGTGCATTTCATTGTTCAGGGGCTAATGCCTGCGGTTGATTACAACGGTAAAATTATGATGGCCGATAAGGCGACTATTGCGATGGCGCCAGACGGGCATGGAGGCTCTCTACGGGCTTTGGTACGCAGTGGCGCAATTACAACAATGGAGACTCTGGGCGTTGAGCACGTCAGTTATTTTCAAGTAGACAATCCATTGGTGCGCTGCATCGACCCTGAATTTGTCGGGTTTCATGTACTTGGGCAGTCTCAGTTGTCCAGTAAAATGGTGCCCAAAGCCTATGCACGTGAAAAAGTAGGTATTTTCTGCATTCAGGAAAATACGGTTAAAGTTCTTGAGTACAGTGATATGCCTGATGCCCTTCAGGATGAGACAGATGAAGATGGATCAATTCGATATAATGCTGGCAACGTTGCTATCCATCTTTTTGACCGTGAGTTTATCGCAAATGTTGGCGGGGGTGATTCCACTGCAAAGCTGCCTTTCCATCGTGCAGACAAAAAGATTCCCAGCTTGAACGCAGAAGGGGAGATTGTTGAACCTGAAACGGCTAATGGGGTGAAATTCGAGCAATTTGTATTTGATGCATTACCAATTGCTAAAAATCCGATCGTTATTGAGACAGCGCGCGAAAATGAATTTAGTCCGGTTAAGAACGCTGAAGGTAACGATTCGCCTAAAACTTGTCGCGAAGACCAGCTTCGGTTATTTGCTCGCTGGCTGAAAGCCGCTGGAGGAAGTATTGAAACCGATGATAGTGAATTGCCGAAAATAGCTTTTGAGATTTCTCCTTTGTTTGCTGCAGACGAGGCTGATTTTAGTGCTCAGTGGAATGTTCTGGAACAAAAGATATCTCCTAGGGATGGAACAGTAATTGAATGAACTTATTAAAAATTCATTTTGACGTAATTATTATCGGTTCCGGAACATCTGCACACTACGTTGCCACTGAATTGCTAAAGGCAAAAAAGCAGATTGCGATGGTTGATAAACGTCCTTTTGGAGGCACGTGTGCGCTGCGAGGATGTCAGCCCAAAAAGTATCTCGTTGCTAATGCTGAAGCTGTTGCTGCGGCAAAACATCTCGTAGGAAAAGGCATCAACGCTACACCGCAGACAGACTGGTCAAGCCTGCAGGCGCTGAAAAATGAGTTCCTGAACGACAAGCCTGAAAAGGCATTAAAAGGCTGGCAGGAAAAAGGTGTTACAACGTTTCGCGAATTGGCCCGGCTAAGTGGGTCAAATGAAGTAACCTTGGATAGCGGTACAAAGCTAACTGCAGAATACATTGTCCTAGCTACCGGATCGAGGTCACGTGAACTCGACATTCCCGGGAGTCATCATGCTAAAATCAGCGACAATTTTCTGGAATTGGATGAGCTGCCCGAGCGCATCTGTTTCATCGGAGGTGGCTACATATCATTTGAATTTGCACATGTGGCTGCAAGTGCAGGAGCCGATGTGGTTATATTGCACCGTTCTCAAAGACCACTGAAAGGCTTTGATCCAGATGCGGTGGATACTATAATCGATGCAAGTCGTGGCGCAGGGATTGATGTTTTCCTGAATGAATCGCCGACCAGAATAGAAGCCGAAGGCAGTTGCTATCGGATACATACCGATAATGGTCGGGTTGTAGAAGTGGATTACGTTGTTTCCGCAATAGGTCGAGTTCCTAATTTAAGCGTCCTCAAGGGTAATCACGGCGATGTTAATCACGGTTCGAGTGGTGTTGCCGTAAATGATTTCCTGCAAAGTGTCAGCAATTCAAGTGTTTACGCTGTCGGCGACTGCGCGGATCGTGGAAAACAGTTGGCAACAGTGGCCGATGAACATGGTAAGATTGCGGCCCACAATATTCTCGAAGGTAATTCTGTGCGTGCCGATGAGCGTGTTGTCCCCAGCGCTGTATTTACGATCCCAAATCTTGCTACGGTGGGTCTTACGGAACCACAGGCTCGAGAGCAGGGCCTTGATTTCCGCATCAATCAGGGCAGCACCGTGGGTTGGCCGTCATCGAAACGCATTGGTGAAAAACATGGCACTTATAAAGTGTTAATTGACAATAAAACCGGACTGCTGCTTGGAGCCCATCTTGCGCGACATAGCGCAGCCGAGGTAATTAATATTTTCGCACTTGCGATGGGCAGTGGCACTCCTGCCAGTCGCCTGGCTGATCTTATCTGGGCATATCCGACTTATGTATCAGATATTAAATATATGGTCAGCTAAGAACCTCAGGTCGTTGTTCATTCATCCTTAAAAGAGCAATCGACTGAGGTTCTGCTTTGTAGCCTACTAATCCACACGGATTTACACCACATGGATTTACACGAATCTTTGGTGCGAACCTGGATGCTAGCTCAGAGTGCGCACGTAGTAGACCATTATAACAGCAAGTGATCCTAGCCCTAGAATGCTCCACCATAGCTTTTTCGCTAGATTCGGCTTGCGATTTATCAGGACGATGATGCCTCCCAGTGCAAGCCAAACAAGGATTTTTACGATTAGCCAGGGGGCCGTGAAACTATAGCCGATCTTAGAGATCATTCCAAATCCAGCTACAAAAACCAGCAACAACCCGATTCCGCTGGTTACAGAACCCAACTTACGAACGGAAGCATCATTACTTCTTATAAGGCTGCGGGCGAGTAGAGCGCCATACCCCATAAAAATCATAATGATTCCGACCACATGAAGGATCTGATAAAAATATACAGGCATAATTCTAGTCGAATGCTTGAACACAAAAAAAGCAAGCCTGCCTTAAACAAAAAGCAGACTTGCTTACGGTTATTGAATTTTACAGCTACGGCTACAGCGCTTTAGGTATATTGCCCGGGATGTCGATACCATGTACATCCTTGCGTTTAACCTTATCCATTCGAGAGCGACGCCGGATCATTCGATCAAGCTTCTGAACCATTTCATCGATCGATTTATACAAATTATTCGTTTCTGAGTGGGCAATATGGTCTTTTCCTCGAACTTCAAGGTGCCCTTTCGCAATAAATTCTTTTTCGTGCGACTTTTGGTGAGGGTCGTATTCCAGTTCGACACGCATGCGAATGATTCGATCATCGTGTTCGAAGAGCTTTTCCGCTTTTTCGTGGACGCTATCTTTGATTGCATCGGTTAGTTCCATGTTCAGACCGGATATGATAACATCATCCCGGACATCGATTTTATCCTGAACCATAGTGTCATGCTGTTCCATAGTGATTTCTTTCTTTTTAGGTTTTTGATGAATGAAGTCGATTGACTTCATTACTTTGACATGACTGAACAAAAAGAAAGCCAGCACATTTTCGAGTGAAGTTCTCGACTCTGCCGGCTGTCTTTAAGCTGATTATGCCAACGCCATCGGAATTATTAAAAAACACATCGGTAGCCATCATTACCGGAGGATCTTCAGGGATTGGATATTCTTTAATCAAAGCAATTATAAAGCTAAAGTCCTCAATCATTCTATGCAACCTTTCTCGTACCAAATCAGAAGATTTTTCTGATGAACCGAATCGTATACATATTGCAACAGATCTCTCCGATCCGGATGCTCTAAGTCAGTCCGTCGACCGTCTGAAGTCGATACTTTCGGAGGCTCCTGCCGGAGAGATTCTATTATTCAACAATAGTGGTTTTGGCGATTATGGGTGTCAGCACACATTAGATCGAACCAAACAACTAAATATGATTGATTTGAATATCCGGGGCATTGTGGATCTTACGTCGCAGCTATTGCCAATGATGCTGGAGCGGGGCGGCAGTGTGGTAAATATTGCTTCAACAGCTGCTTTTCAGCCAACACCTTATCTGGCGACTTACGGCGCAACCAAGGCGTTTGTTCTTAACTGGACACTGGCGCTGGGCGAGGATCTACGAGAAACAAAGGTTCGGACGCTGGCTGTTTGCCCCGGGCCCACTAGGTCCAATTTTTTTAGGGCAGCAGGCTTTAAACGGCCACCAATGAATCAAGGTGTCGGAGGATATCTCGACATGAGCGCTGATGCAGTTGCTAATCAAACCCTTAAAGCTTTGGCGATAGGTAAATCACTTGTGGTAATCGGCTGGAAAAACAAGTTGATTGCGCTTCTGGGTAGTAAATTCCCCATTGTTTCGGTGACTCGTATTGGAGGCGTTCTACTGCGCAAAATGCGACTGGAAGCTTACAAAAAGATGTAATGTATCCTTACGGTAAAACCGCTCCGCTAGTAGATCTGGATAGTTTTGCAGATTGGATCATACATGAAGATGACGATCTGCTAATTGTAAATAAGCCCGGTTGGCTTGTGTGCCATCCTTCTAAGAATGGACCACTCTCAAGTTTGGTTGGCGTTGTGCGTGAATATACCGGTGTGGATAAACTCCATTTGATTGCGCGCCTGGACCGTGAAACCAGCGGATTAGTCCTTTTCGCAAAGAGACCTTCTGTTGCACGCAAATTCCAGATGGCAATTCAGGCTCGAAAGGTAAAAAAAATCTACTTGGCCATTCTGGAAGGTATACTGCCTGCGCCTGTTTTGGTCGACCAATCAGTTGCGCGACGCAGGGGTGGGCCGGTTTTTGTAAAATCTGAAGTAAGCGTTGATCGAACTGCGCAGGCGGCGCTGACCTATTTTGAGCCATTAGTCCAACGTTGCGGTTATACACTTTGCCGGGTCATTCCCGAAACTGGGCGTAAGCACCAAATTCGTGTACATGCAGAATGGCTTGGTAAGCCCGTGGTGGGAGATAAAATTTACGGCCCGGACGAAACGCTTTACATCGACTTTATCGAAAGTGGTTGGACGGAACGGTTGGAAACAAACCTACCGATGAAACGTCAAGCGCTGCATTGTTACAGTTACATATTTGGATTTACAGAAGGCAATGTTGCTTTCACCGCATCTGTTCAAGGGGATATGATGGATTTCTGTCGAGACAATATGAATGTCGATGCCGACGAAATCCAACGCCTGTTGCAGTTAGCCAACGCCAAGAAAGTTTGAGTCTTAGAATCTGTCTATAACTCGAAAAAGATCATGGACAGGTTCTGAGGTTGCGGCTCTACATCCTTGCGATTTGAAAGGCTTATTCCAGAGGCTGCCGGATCAAGAGCGGAGCGAGATCGTCTTCTTTTAAGCGCGCTTCAGCAAGCTTTGCTCGCGGGACATGGTAGTGCTGCATCAACGTGAAGTCATTTGGTTTACTTTCGGCATCTGCTTTCTGCTTCATACTACGTAGCGAATCCTGATTTAACGTGCCCTGCGAGTATGCGTTTTTGGTTAAAGGCATGATTCTACCGTCTAATTCAAGCGCTACAAAATAGTAAGGAGGTGTTTTAGGTAGGTGATCCCGATCGATAACAACACCCGGCATGAAGAAGTGAATTTTCTTCTGTTTACCTTGTTCGATGGAAATAATCTCTGCCTGAGCCCTGTAGAAATCAAATTTTTTTGTCTCAGATTTGCTCTCGTAAGCAATATAGGCCAAGACTTTGATATTATCGACAAAGCGTTCGTTCTTAGCGTCTTCAGCAGGGTTTCCGTTGGAGCGAATTTCAATTGCCATTTGTACCCAGTCATCACTCAACTCGTTGAAATCAATATCTACAACCTCGACAGGAATGGTTTGAGCGAAAACAGGCAGTGAACAGCAAAACAAAAGTATAAAGTGTGTGAATTGTTTCATTGAAATAATAGTTTAATATAAAAATGCGAAGCTGGTCGAATGTGCTTTGACCAGCAATATTTTTTTAGAACCTATTCGTGATCTTTAAGGAGAATAGATATATTACAAGATGTCAGATATCAAATGTGCCTGCTAACCAAAATAAAGCGATTTGAGCGCATCCAATCAGAAAGCCGAGTGTAGCGCCTAATCGTTCAATCGTTCGAAATTCTCGTTTTGCAACGTGATTAACGATGTCCTCAAGTCGCTCCAATTCGAACCCTGCGATGTTATTTTCAATCAAACGCTTAAGGTTTACCGATGATTCAAATTCAGTAGCTACTTGCTCAATGAGTGGGCCAGCCTCCTTTTCGATTTCAGCAGATGCGATTGTTTCAAATTTTGCCAGAATGCCATCATTAATGAAATTGCCTAGCAAGGGGATTGTACGTAACTGCGGGCCGATGCGTTCCCATACAAGCTTATGAGCGATCTTTTTCAGATAAGGGTTTAGCTCAATCTTTTTAATTTCGCTTAAAATTAAATGCTGCTGCAAAATCTCTCGCTCAATGATTTCAGCAGCTTCACTGGCGAGCTGTTGTTGACGGCGTGGAATTAATCCCTGCCACTTGCAGAAGAAAAAGCGTAGCGGCTTTCTCGGGTGAAAAAGCATCTTTATTGCCAGCCAATTTGTTACCCAGCCAATCGCTGCTGTAATTATCGGAGTTAGAAAAAACAAATAAAAAGTCATCTAAGGAATAAATAGGCGCAGAGCCAGAGGGATGTTTTCAAGCATGTACCTGAATCCGTGAGATAACCTTGCGGTTTGTCAAGAGTCGTCTTTTTCAGGCCAGGTTGTGTGATTTGAGTAGGCAATTTGCGAGCACAGTAATTAGCTGTCGTGGTTGTTGATTGCCTCTTGGCAACATAGCTCAGAATCTTTTCTTTTGTAAAACAGAGAAATAAATTGTGTTTGATTTTGTACACTATCAAGCATATCTGAAAATGCGTTTTGAATGATTTCTATTCCACAACTATTGTTTGTTTTTATAATGGTTTCAGGAGGGATTCCTCTTAGTCTGTTTGAAACACCTATACAGGCAGTCTGGCCCAGTATTGCTGCACTTTCCATTGTTTTAGTTACGCGTAAGGCTGTGATTGGACTGTTTGCTGGAGCCATTTCCGGAGCGCTTATTCTTGCTGAAGGAAGCTGGTGGGATGCTTGTTTGTCTCTCTTTAGTGAACATCTTGTGCCACATTTCGAGAGCAGTTGGAAGATGGGTGCAGTGGCATTGACCCTTGTGCTAGGTGGGTTTGCCGCTGTCCTGGAAAAAGGTGGCGGTTTCGAAAAGATTTTTGATTGGTCGCTGAAAAAGATAAAAGATCCAGCAAAAGGTTTGCAAGCGGGGGTGATGAGTCTGGGGTTGGTTTGTTTCTTCGATGGCCTGGCGAACAGCATGTTGGTCGGACGAATCAGTCGGAAGCTAGGGAAGCGCTGTGGGGTTTCAGGAGAAAAGCTGGCTTATCTTGTGGATTCGACGAGTTCGGCAGTAGCCTGCCTAGCGTTTGTATCTACCTGGATTGCTTATCAGCTTTCCATGATCAAAGATGGTTTCAGTATCGTTGGGCAAGAGGTGAACCCCTATCTTCATTTCATCCGGTCAGTTCCTTTTAATTTCTACTGCTGGTTTACGCTTGTTTTGTGTGCCGTGTGTATTTTTAGAAATTTTAATCCAGGTGCGATGAAGTCTGTGGAGTGTTCTGCGCGGCAGAATCTCGACAAAAATACCAGTTTGTTCGGTAACACTATTTCCCGCAGTGGGAGTGTGCTGTCGGTAGTGGTTCCTCTGTCCGTACTTTTGGTGGGAATGATCTTTGCTTTTTACGTGATCGGATTATGCGAGCCGCTTGAGGGCGGAGCAATCAGCAGTTATTTCCCCATAACCGGAGAAAAGGTTTCTGCTGCATTTGGGTCCGGTAAAGGCCCGTACATCATGGTGTTCATGGGGGTTGTTGGCAGTTTGGTTGCGATGGCGCTTTATCCTCATGGAACAGCCAAGATAGGAGCTGTTTCTGTTTATATTGAGGGGATGCGGTCGATGTTGGTACCTCTACTCATTCTTTTAGGAGCCTGGATGTTGAGCAGTACCTTGACTGCATTGAAAGCCGGAGAGTTCATTGCGAGTTTTATAGGCGATGCAGTTCCTCTGTGGTCTATCCCTTTAATAGTGTTTGTTGCAGGCGCTTTGATCTCATTCACAATGGGATCTTCGTGGGCGACAATGGGTATTCTTATGCCACTGGCGATTCCGATGGTTGCGGGACACTCTGATCCGATTGATTTAGGCGCAGTGGAGACAGTCTACGCAGCAGTGATTGGGGCTGTGTTTAGCGGTGCGGTTTTTGGAGACCACTGTTCTCCAATCAGTGATACTACGATCGTAAGTTCGATTGCCTGCGGCGTGGAACCGCATAACCATGTCCGTACACAGATGCCTTACGCTTTAATGGCAGCCTTGGCGGCTGCTATTCTCGGATTTTTGCCGGTGGGTTTCAGAGTTTCGCCCTGGTTATCCCTGTCACTTGGAACTGGAGTGTTGATAGGTATTGGTTGGTGGCGCGGATCCCGAGGGGCCGCGAATTAGTGTGACCGGCATTACAGGTATGAGCTATCTTGTGAAATAAACTAAAAAAAGTCAAAAAGAGTCCTTGACTGGCAGTTATTGAAGGGTCACTTTGGCGGGC
>CAZUYZ010000044.1:0-3027 GCA_964624365.1 uncultured Puniceicoccaceae bacterium | reverse complement strand
CAACCAAACACCTCGCAATGCGGGCACACCTCAGGACAACGAAACAAGGACTTAAGCTCACATATTTTCAATTGGGCATAATCGCCCACACTCATATTTGCTTCTATAATAATTTGCATCGACAAAAAGCCGAATCTTATCGGCTGGATAATCTCAAGCAGCAATAGCAAAAATATTGCAACCAATCTGGCGGAACTTTAAGAACACTCCGACAACTTACTCGAAAATAGAAGAGCACTTTTTCCGCAATTAGCCTTCACCGTTACACGATTGGAACCGTTGCTCGTGGAGGCCAGTTGCCCCCTTATGCGTTGACCGGAGAAGCGGCTAAAGATTGAAAAATCATGAAACCTTGCCCCGACCCTTTTTGCGTCCTCCGACCCTTTTTGCGTCCTCTTCTTGAAATAATAAAATTTCCATATCTCTTTGATTTGCAAATATAAGGGATAAAAATTCATAGTTTTTCAGGGGGAAACTCCGTCATATTTAAGGCAAGCATAGAGCTAACAGGGTGGAGAAAGTCGAAAATTATAAACATAACGACATGGCCCTTTTTGTGCTTTGGCCCTTTTTGTGCTTCTATAAACATAACGACATGGCCCTTTTTGTGCTTCTTGGCCCTTTTTGTGCTTCTGAAAATTATAAACATAACGGCATGGCCCTCTTCGAAGTTTTGGCCCTCTTCGAAGTTTTGGCCCTCTTCGAAGTTTTTTGGCCCTCTTCGAAGTTTTTGACCCTCTCCGAAGTTTTTAACGACATGGCCCTTTTTGTGCTGTGTGGCCCTTTTTGTGCTTCGCCGCGGCGCAGTGGGCCGGGCGAGGCGGTCGATTAGAACCGTTGCCCGTGGAGGCCAGTTGCCCCCTTGCGCGTTGATCGGAGAAGTGGCTAAAATTGTTAGAATGCGTGGCCTGACCCGTTCTCAGTTCCCGTTCTCAGTTCCCGTTCTCAGTTCCTCGTTTTCAGTTTCTTTTGGTTCTCAATATAAACCTGCTTTTTTCCTGCGATTATACTTTTTTGCATCTCGTGATGAGTCACCATTAAGGATGTGCGATATTACTTTCAAAAATGGTTTACTTGCACTTTCTTTCTTTGTCATATTTTGAAGAAGTCTAATTATTTCTTTGTCTTTATAATTTTCTAAAACAGAGGTATTCCAATCAAACCCAGGAAAAATGATTAGTTTTGCTATATGTTCTTCGATTTTATTATCACAGTAACCATCTGAAATAACTTTCAAAAGTTTTTTGTATTCGTCAAAAGGCATTGATTGAAGAGCGTAAACGAGTATCATTTTTCTTTGAAGACTAATTTTAGGATCTTTCAAGTATTCAAAGTATTGAATATTAAATTCTTTTGCTTCAAACTGAATGAGCTTAAAAGCATCAATGCTTTTGAGTGTTAATGGTACCGTTAAATCAACGATTTCATGTTCAATTTCTGTAATTTTCTCGCGTAAGTTCATTTCGGACCCTTTCGTGGAAAACGGCGTCAAAATTATGAAAAGGCAAATAATGTATGATCTTTTCATTCTAATCACTTCCTTTCCATCGCCGAAATATAACTTGACCAGATTGAGATGGTCTAAATCCCCAATTAGATTGTTTGATGGATTCAGGTGGAACGCTCGAAGTTCCTGTGGTTAATCGTTCATCAGTAACTATTGCAACGTGACCAGTTGCATCACTATAGTTTATCTGTTGAGCAGCAACATCACCTGCCATTGGTGTTTGGTTAGCACTCAAAGGCTCCCAGCCGGGTATATCATAGTTAGAATCAGCCCATTGCTCTGCTGTTGGCGGATAACCTCCTCCAAATAATCTTCTTACCGAATTCCCATTAGGACGCTCTGGAGAAGCCCCTGACTCAGTTAACACATCATAACAGAATAAGTTGCATTTGTTACTACCGGCTGGGAAATTTCCATTCTCGACATCGTAATTCCAATCCGTTGAACCCTGATAAGACCTTGCATTCTCAGCTATCATAGAACGAATTTTTACGTTAGCACTGAACCCGAGCGATTCAAGGTTTCCGACGTTGCTGCTATTGGAAGGAGACGGTTCCAGGCCGCTAGGGTCGACAAAGAAGATGGGGTTCCCGTTGGCATAAGCGAACCAGTTCCAGGCGTCTCTTGCCGGGTCGCTGTTGACGAACCTGCGGATCAGTGGGTTGAAGTACCGGGCACGCATGTGAACCAGTCCGTTGCTGTCGGTCTGCACGCCAAAGAAGCCTCCAAACTGGAATGGTGTTTCATAATTGTTTTTCTGATAGGTAACTGTGCCATAAGGCGAGTAGCGGAACTCGTCGATCACGTTTTCGCTTTCATCGGTTAGGGCTGCTGTGTTGCCGATGTGATCAAAGTGATAATAGATGGCGCTACCGTTTGAATCGACTTCATACTGCAAGCCGACTCCATACACATAGCGGGTGATTTGTCCGTCTTTGGTGCAGCTGAGTACTCGTGACAAAGAACCATGCGGATCGGTGACGTAAGTGATGACACCGTCGCTATCGGTGATCTGCGTGCGGATATCTTCGGCAGAGCGCCTTAGATCGTAAAGACTACTGTGTTCTGGCGTAAAATCCCCGATGCGGTTTTTGCCCAAAAAGGCATGCGCCGATGAACTGCCGAACACACTCAGCAAAAACAGCAGCAGCCAGATGGTCTTCCGGTCGAACATTACAGTCAGACAATCAGCCTCCGACTCTTAAGGCAAGCATAGAGCTAACGGGGGTGGATAAAGTTGAAAATTATAAACATAACGACGCGTCCTTTTTTAGAGCTCCGGCTAAACCATAATAGCCAAGGGGCTCCGCAGCGGAGTAATGCGGGCTAGGCAGCCATTTGCAAGAAACCCTTTCGGTTGAGCGACAGCCGTTGCGCGTTGATCAGAGAAGTGGCTAAAATTATTAGGATGCGTGGCCTGACCCGCTTTCAGTTTCTCTGACCCGCTTTCAGTTTCTTTACGATATGACCCCGTTTTAACGACATGGTACCTTTCTGGCTCTCTAACGAGTATCAACTCG
>CAZUYZ010000043.1:0-24110 GCA_964624365.1 uncultured Puniceicoccaceae bacterium | reverse complement strand
CATTATTGTTGGAGATGGGGACGGGGATGGCTCCTGGAAAAAAGGAGCTGACTATGGCTTCAAAGCAATTCGTCAGGAGACACAGGGTGGGCCGGCTAAGGCAAGAAACTTTGGCGCAAAAGCAGCAACCGGGGATTGGCTCCTTTTTCTGGATGCCGACGTCGAAGCAAGCTCCAACCTTATCTCGGTCGCTCAAAAAGCGATAGCACACTACCCTGATACAGATGCTTTTATTGGATCATATGATGATAGTCCCGGAGACAAAAACTTTCTCTCTCAATACCGAAATTTGTTGCACCATTTTGTCCACCAGGAAGCCGGGGCCGAAGCGTCAACATTTTGGGGAGCTTGCGGGCTTGTCCGAAAATCTGCCTTTGAAAAAGTCAAGGGCTTTGATGCAGAGACTTATGCCATCCCCAGTATCGAAGATATTGAGCTGGGTTATCGTTTGAGGAAAGCAGGTGTAAAAATCCGTCATCAGAATGATCTGTTGATCAAACACTGGAAACGCTGGACTGCCGTTAACATGATCCGAACCGATACCTTACAAAGAGCCGCCCCCTGGACTAAACTTCTTTTGCAGACGCAAGGAAACCACTACGAACTGAACCTGGGACTAAAATATAGGATAGGGCTTGCTTGTTCATGCCTGATACTATCTATACCTATTGCTTTCATCATTTCTCCGCTCTTGGCGTTAATTCTGGGTTTGGTTTGCATTATATCTGATCTGTGGATTAATGTGCGTTTCTTCCATTTTCTGAAAAACAGGAAAGGAATTTTCTTTAGCGTAAAAAGCATATTTTGGCGTTGGATCTACGATCTCTGCAGTGGATTTGGATTTTTAATTGGATTTGCGCGTCATATTTCTTCAAGTTACAAATAAGGATGAAACAAAAAGTAAAACACCCGCATCAATATGTTCCTGAGAATTCTTCTTTTGAACAGCATCAGATTTTCCGGAGAACTTTTGGTCGAATACATCCTATAGCGCTGGGCATGACACTCTCTATATTGTTCTCAATTGTACTTACAGCAGTGACTCTTTTAGCTATGCTGCAAGATGCAGACGACTTAAAGCAGCAACTCGACTTGCTCGGAAACTTTTTTCCCGGTTTTCAAACGACTTTGCCTGAAAGCCTCCTAGGCATTCCTTATGGGGCAGTCGTGGGGTTCTTAACAGGCTATTGTTTCGCTCGTTCACGTAACATTGCGACCCGTACTGTCTTATACTTTATTGAATTATCCAACTTTACAGTGGCAATAGAGAACACAATTGATGACTAATTTATCACTTTGAAATCAGAAAAGACAGATAGCTCAAAAAAGGTAGTCATTATGGGCGCCGGCCCAGCCGGATTGACAGCTGCATATCAACTATCCAAGGCTCGTATTTCCAACGTAACGGTAGAGAAAGCCTCGGATGTGGGAGGCATCTCCCGTACGGCTACTTACAAAGGCTATCGATTCGATATTGGGGGACACCGCTTCTTTACAAAAATCGAGGCCGTCGAAGCAATGTGGAGAGAAGTCCTCGCAGAAGAAGACTATCTTCGTCGATCCCGACTTTCCAGGATTTATTACAACAAAAAGTTTTTCTCCTATCCATTACGCATTGGCAACGCTCTCAAAGGCTTAGGCATACTTAATAGCTTTCTTATCTTGATCAGCTATCTGAAAAGCCATATTAAAGGTCACATTTTCCCTAATAGGCCGGAAATAAGCTTTGAGGACTGGGTCTCCAACCGTTTCGGCCACCGTCTCTACGAAACTTTTTTCAAGACCTACACGGAAAAAGTCTGGGGCATTCCCTGTACTGAACTCAGCGCTGAATGGGCTGCTCAGCGCATTAAAGGTCTCTCCATGGTTTCTGCTGTTCGAAACGCTTTGGTACGCAAGCAAAGCAAAGATAAACAAAAAGTAATCAAAACACTCATTGATAGTTTTGACTATCCTCGTCTCGGTCCGGGGATGATGTGGCAGGCTACCCGGGACCGCATTCTTTCAGCAGGCAACACTGTCTGCATGAAAACTTCTGTTGATCGCATAATTTGGAATGAGTCCGGTGTATCTGCTATCGAAGTAAGTACTCAAAAAGACAAAGCAGTTATCAACGGAAGCCATTTTCTAAGTACACTTCCCATTAGAGAGCTTATCCACAAGCTGGATCCACTTCCGCCGCTATCTATTCTTGAAGCTGCAAACCTGCTGCTCTACCGGGACTTTATCACCGTTGCACTTATCATAGATGTCGATCAACTTTTCCCAGATAACTGGATTTACATCCATGACCCTCGCGTCAAAGTGGGACGTATCCAAAATTTTAAAAATTGGAGCGAAGAAATGGTGGCCGAACCAAATAGAACGTGCCTGGGGCTGGAATACTTTTGCTTCGAAGGAGACGGGCTGTGGACCATGAAAGATAAAGATCTCGTACAACTTGCTAGCGAAGAATTGGCCTTGTTGGGACTTGTTGATAAAGACAAAATAAAAGATGGAGCGGTTGTCCGGCAGGCGAAAGCGTATCCTGTCTATAATTCAACCTACAAGAAAGGTTTGGATGAGGTGCGTGCGTTCATTAACAAAAATTTACCGAACCTTCAGCTCATTGGTCGCAACGGTATGCACAAGTACAACAATCAGGATCATTCGATGCTTACAGCAATGCTCGCTGTCAAAAATATACTTGGCGCAAACTACAATATCTGGGAAGTTAACACTGAGGACGATTATCACGAAGAAGAAAGCACAAAAAGTTCTGATTCTGTTAACGCTACTGATCTCCACAGAGTTGAAGCAACCCAACCTCAGGTGCCTACAAAACTTTAGATATTTCACCTAACCTATAGACATAAACAATGCTTTATCCTAAAGAGACCTCATCCAACTCCCAAAGCAATTCACCCGAAAATGAATTGGAAGAGCTTGCTCCGATCGACAAAAATCCAATCACAAGACATGTGTTGCACCTACAATTACACATTTCCGGGATCACTTTCGGACTTTTTCTTGCGGCTGTGCTCTTTTTGTCTACAGCCTGGCTGCTAGTCATAGGCGGTAAAAATGTGGGAACGAACCTATCATTACTGCGGTACTACTTGCCGGGTTATTCTGTGACTTGGATTGGCAGTTTTGTAAGTATATTGTATGGTCTTTTTTACGGGTATGTCTTTGGATTTTCCGTAGCATATGTTTATAACAAGCTGGCGGACTTTTGGCCAAGGAAGTAGGATCGCCCGCTTTCAGCCTTGCATATCGGGAATGTTATTTCCAGTATGCAGTGATGATAAGGCGTAGAATAGGGTAAAGTATTCGAAAAGGTCTCGAACGGCAGGCAGTCGTGGCTTTGCTCTCGGCACAAGACAGGTAGGTAAGACTACATTAGCCCGTTCCCTGGTTAACGATAAAGATGCAATTTACCTCGACCTGGAGTGGCCACAAAATCGTCAAAAATTGAGTGACCTGGCATTCTTCCTATCGCGCTACGGAGACAAGCTCGTAATTCTGGATGAGATTCATCGAGCTCCGGAGATATTTCAGTCCATGCGTGGCATCATTGATGAAGGGCGCCGCAAAGGCAAAGACGTGGGACGCGTTTCCTTGTATTAGGCTCAGCCTCGATTGACTTGCTAAGTCAGTCCGATGAGACGCTTGCCGGACGAATCGAATATATCGAACTCAATACACTGGATTGCCTGGAGGTCCCTGCTGATAAAGACGAACAGACCAAGCTATGGGTTCGCGGTGGTTTACGACACTTTGAAAACGCCCGCGACAGCTTTGTGGCTTCACGCCTAAGCCTTGTATAGCTCAATTGGGATATACTTTGAATAACGTTGAAAATCTTTGTCCTTAGACAAAATCTCTGCTTTCCAGCTTACAGCACATGCACTTATCAAAAAATCTGTATGAGAACCTTGAATCCCCTTGCTACGGCAAAGATTAAAAAACGAAGCAGCTAATTCGAAGACCGAGTCATTGATACCTTGATTAGGAAATGCTCTCATGGCTTCCTTTATTTCCTCGAATCTAGATCCGTCTTTAATGCCTGACAGCACCTCTTGTCGAATCGACCCAATCACCAACACTTCATCCTCCTCAATCAACTCTTGAAGCCGGATTACTTCCTTACTTTTCTTCCCCTTTTTTCGAAAAGCTTCAGACCATACATCGGAGTCTACGATGACCATCACTTCCTCCGATATTTCTTTGGTTGATAATCTTCATAATACTCAGCTGTGCCAAACAATTCAACCACCTTCTTCTGCTCTCTCTTCTGGATAAACTCTTTAAGTGCTTCATTTACAGTGTCTTTCTTAGTTCGGAAACCACTAATCTCGAGAGCTTTATTCAGTAATTGATCATCTATTGCGAGATTTGTTGCCATGTGTGAAACTTCACACATCGTTGCTATTTTGTCAAACTATGATTTCATAAGCATTTTTAGATAGATTCTTTGGTTATGAAGAAGTAAGGAAATAAAAATATCCTTGATTTTAATTATACTTTCCCCATATGCTTTAGCCATGGATTTAATGTCAACCATAACTTCAAAAGGACAAACAACAATACCACGTAAAGTTCGAGACGCTCTAGGACTAGGTCCTCGGCAACGAATTGTCTATCAGATCCATGGCGATAACGTTCGCATTCGTTCTGCCGGAGGATCCCTGATGGCTGTTGCTGGTGCACTGACTGACGACAAGCCTGCTCTGGGGCATAAACAGGAACGCGCGTCTTATCGTAAGGCACGAGAAAAACGTTACAAAACCTCGGCATGAAACGTCTGCTACTTGATGCAAATGTGATAATCCGGTTTTTGAGGGCAGATCATCCTGGTCACTTTGAACGGGCTAAACACCTGTTCGAAAAGGCTGAATCAGGAGATGTCCGATTGGTCTTGCTTGATGCTGTATTAGCAGAAGTCGTCTTTGTTCTGGTCTCAGTCTATGGAGCAAAACGTGCAGATGTTGCCGATAATCTGCGGCCTTTTCTTTTTCACGGGGGCATTGAATGTCCCGGAGGGAAGGTATTGGAGAATGCGCTGAGTCGGTTTGCCACAAAAAACGTGGACTTCCTTGATGCTTACCTCGCTGCTCAAGCTTTGGTTTTGGATGTTCCTGTGAGCACTTTTGACAAGGACTTTCGGAAATTCAAAGATACTTAATCTTGAAGTACCCTGATCGCTTTATCAATGGGCTAATGAGCGCCATGAATAATTTCAAGTTGAGGCAACCCCCAGGCGGTATAGCCCATATCTTTAGACATAATGGCCAAGCCCACCGTTTCAGTAACCAAACGGTGGAAACATGACTCCTCCTCGATGAATATCAGCCTTTATTAGCAGCATGGTACCGCCCACGCAATAAGTTAAGGGTGTAATTGGCGATTGCTCACAGACCGCAGCCATTCATGCAGACATTGCAGGTCATAATGAAAGCAACGCAACGAGTGGGAGGCCTACCTTCTCGATACGCACGTCCTGCTCTGGTTTCGAATACAGCCAAACTCACTGGGGTCAAAAACACTTGAGCTCCTGAGTCAGCGAAAAAACGACGTAGCGATCTCAGACCACCTGCAAAAAGGTTTGAAAGGTTCACACATTTATCGCTCGGTATGACAAGTTCTACTTTGTTAAACAAACAATCTGGAGGGAAATGCTCCGTCATTGCCGTGTCAGCGTAAGCCCGACGCTTCGGCGGAAACGACGGAGCGTTGCCCTCCAGTTTGACACTGTGGAATGAGTTGTGTCGCTGTAATCGGTACCGTTCAATAGTAGCAAACTTTCTTAGAATCGGTATCATACCAAATCTAAAAAGGTCTGCGTTGTAGTCGCCTCGCTCTGTCGAGGCGTTTCAAGAAAAGCATATATTGCACGGCGACTGAGCGCCGTGGCTACAACATCTAAAGTTCTCATACCTTTTTAGATTTGGTATTAGCTGTAAAGCACACGCCTCACTCTATTATCCGGATTAAAGCCATTTCAAAGTCAACGTAAGACATGTGACTATGAAGCATTACAACTCTAACTGCAGAAAAACATTCCAAAGTCACTGAAAATCAAAATACTAATGATACAAAACCATTAGACCTCGGTGACACGAAGATTGCAAAGAAAGGAAAAATGATTAGACCTTTTGCAATTGAAAGAGTTGGGCAGCCGCAATCACACCCCAAGCATACGTCTATATTACAGGTCAGAGAAATTTGTGAACAGCCAGATTTTGTCAGCGATTAGAAATCCCAACCATCAGCATAGACCTGATATTGATGGACTTCGAGCTATAGCAGTTATGGCTGTCGTCTTGTTTCATTCGGGAACAGGTGTTTCCGGTGGTTATGTTGGTGTTGATGTCTTTTTTGTAGTTTCAGGTTTCTTGATTACAAAAATTATATTAGAAGATATTCAGGACGGCCAATTCTCGTATGCAAGGTTTCTGGAAAGACGGGTTCGGCGAATTCTACCTGCCCTGATAGTTGTCGTTTTGTTTAGCCTGGGACTTGGGTGGGATCATCTCTGGCCGGATGATTTCATTTCTCTCGCTAAATCGGCGCAGTCAGTATTCTTACTGGTTTCCAATTTTTATTTTTTCCATGACTCTGGGTATTTTACTGGAGCAGCTGAATTCAAACCCCTGCTTCACACTTGGTCATTGGCAGTCGAGGAGCAATTTTACTTACTGTTCCCCGTTTGCTTATTATTCGTTAGAACACAAATTGGCAGTAAATTTATATTTAAGAGCTTCCTGTTAGTTGCTGGAGCATCTTTTTTACTCAGCGCTATCACTGTTTTCGTATCGTCTTCAGCGACCTTCTACTTGCTGCCGACTCGTATTTGGGAGCTGTTGGCTGGAGCGATTCTTGCTGTTCATGGAAAAAGTTCACAGCTTAGCAATTCTCTTAATGAAGGGTTTTCGTTAGCTGGACTCGGCGCAATACTATTGCCTGCATTTATATATGACCAAACAACACTCTTTCCGGGACCCGCCGCGCTTCTGCCTGTCTTAGGTACAGCTGCTGTAATTTATACAAATACGGGGAGGAAAACACTTGTTGGTCGGATATTGGCTAAGCGCCCTATAGTATTCGTTGGCCTTATTTCATACTCACTCTATCTGTGGCATTGGCCATTGTTGGTGTTTATGCGTATTCGGTACTGGAATGTCCCCTTCATCGAATTGTATGCAATTGCAATCAGTTTCCCGTTGTCTATACTCACGTGGAAATTTGTGGAGGTTCCTTTTCGTAAGCCTTGGTTAAATCGACGCACAGTCTATCGCGTCGGCGCTGCTTGTTCACTTTTTATTATAATAGTGTGTTTTGGGATAATTGATGCGGAAGGGGTACACACACGAAATCCGGCATTTGAATTACTTCACCGCAATGCAGCATTAGATATTGCAGATGGCGACCTACTCTCTGGTACACGTGTCGTTTTGGGAAACAAAGAACCTGATAATACGAAGCCATTGATTGATTTTTTTGTAATCGGAGACAGCCATGCGTCTACGCTGTTGCCTGTGTTTGATGAAATTGCATCTCTGAAAAATCTGAACGGGCTTAGTTTGGCACGAGCGAGTCGATCTCCTTTCGGCGATAATAATCGAAATAAGAGTATAAAAGAAGCCATTTTGAAGATGATTGAACGACATCGCCCTAAATCAGTTTTTCTGGCACCCAAATGGTCAGTGTTGTTTGGAATTGAATTTCCAAATAAGCACTATGAAGAACAATTGGAAGTTGTTAGAGAGTTGATCGCGGTTTGTAAAAAAAACGGAGTCAGAGTGCGAATTATAACACAGATTCCGCACTATGCCATACCAAGGGAAGTTGTTCGATTTCAACAAATTCAAGCAAAGAACTACCCACAGCATTATCCGAACCCTTCAATCAATCGAGAAGAACTTTATCGACGTAACCTGCCTGCTATAACCGCTTTTGATCACCTATCTTCAATGGGCGCTGAAATCATTGATATAACACCGCTTTTCTTTGACCAAGACGATCAATTCCGACAAATCGATTCCGATTATCTCCTTTATTGGGACGACAATCACTTAACACAGTACGGAGCTAAATTGATACTATCTCCTTTTTTCCATGATTTACTTACGGAATGATTTTATTTAACTGACCTGTGTTTCTATAACTTTGCTTGGTGTAACAAGGAAAAATAGCGTAATCTAGTATGAAATTGTCTGAACAGGCATGCAAATCTTCCGGACTTTCCGAGAGTCAAGTGCAACTGTGGATGGGACAGCGTATGAACGTTCAAAGTCCTCTCTACAACATGACCTTTGTGTTTGTCCTGGAAAGTGCAATTGACGTTCATACATTCCAGGCTGTCTGGCAGGAATTGGTGGACACACATTCAGTATTGCGGACATATGTTGACGAAGAAGCCGGACTGCCGAAACGAAAAACGCACCCCAAGGGCAGCTGCCCTACCGATTTCCTCGATTATTCCAACCACGAACACGCTGAGGCCGACTTTGAGCAGTTGGCTAGCGGCCGCTGTTCCACGGCACTCCCTCTGCAAGGTCCGTTAATCGACTCCGTGTTGGTCAAGCTATCTGGCAAAAAATACTGCTGGTACCTGAATCTGCATCATCTCATTACAGATGCCGCTTCTACGTTGCTGCTCTTCAACCGAATGATGGGTGCGTACACGAATGCGTTGAGTAAAAAAACGTCGGAGCCAGTACACCCAGTGAATAACTACTATGAAACGATTAAAGCGATTTCGGCTCAACATAATTCTGAGGCGTTTGCAACGGCCCAACAGTTCTGGAAAAACCAACATCAACAATCACCCGATCGTATCCGTTACTTTGGCAAGAAAGACAAAACAGATACAACACGTAGTGAACGGCTCACTCTCAAACTTTCCAAAACCCAAACATCTGCGCTGAAAAGCATCGCCACAGAGCCACAATACAGGACCTTATCGCTCAACATGTCTTTGTTTGCAGTCTGGTCCACCGTTTTCACTGCCTGGCTTCATCACATCAGTGGCTTTGATGAAATCCGCTTCGATGCGCCAGTTCAAAATCGGCCGACATCCCAATCTAGAAAAGCATTGGGTCTTTTCATAGAACTGTTTCCTTTCGCAACTACACTTGAGGAGAACGACACATTCAAGACTCTGGGAAAACGTTGTCTGGCAGAAGCTCAGAGCCTGCTCAAAAACGCGCTCTCAGGCTCTAACTTTAGCGAACAAGCTGTGGCCGCCAGCGCTGTGCTCAACTTTTTCCCGGGAACCTTCGACTCAGTAGAGGGCATACCTGTCTGCACTGAATGGATCCACCCGGGACACAGTGACAGTGTCCATGGAGTGCGATTACAAATCCATGACTTCGATAATTCGGGCAAATTCACCTTACACTTCGATTTTAATAACAAAGCATTCACACCAGAAGATCATGTTCGGTCAATGGCTGTATTCAAAACAATCTTGGCTGCGTTCATAGAGAATCGCGAATGCCCGGTAAAAGAGTTGGATATACTAAGCGAGTCGGATAGGCAGGCGCTGCTGGTCGACTTTAATCAAACCAATGAGCATCCAGTTACTGACAAGACAATCGTTGAATGGATTCGTGAGCAATGCTCCAAAACGCCCGAAGCGGTTGCAGTGCGCCAAGGCGCCAAAGCGCTCGCCTATAGCGAACTTCAAAGTCGTATCGATACACTTGCTTCAGCGCTCATTGACAAAGGGGTGAGGCCGGAACGGCCTGTAGCCATTTACATGAAGCGATCCATCGACTCGGTCATCGCCATTTTAGCTACGCTCGCCTCAGGCAGCGCTTATGTCCCAATCGATCCAGGATATCCGGAGAAGCGTATCCGTTACATTCTCGAAGATTGTGATGCATCTTTGATTTTAACTCATCGGGGTCTTGAGCACTCACTTTCCAAAACCTCACAAGAGTTTATAGATATAGAGAAATTACCGCTGGAAAGTGAGACTGCAACGACACCATCCCCACCCTCACTAAAAAGCCTTGCTTACATCATCTACACTTCTGGTTCCACCGGGAATCCCAAAGGTGTAATGGTCGAGCATGAAGGTTTGTCAGACTATTTATCGTGGGCTGAAAGGCAGTATGTTCGTGGCGACAGGATGAACTTTGCTTTATTCACTTCGCTATCCTTCGACCTGACCATCACCAGCATCTATCTGCCTCTAATGACCGGAGGCACGCTGGTCATTTATGAAGAAGGAAACACACCACTCGACTCAGCCATTATCGACGTAATCAGTGACAACGCAGTCGATATTATCAAGCTCACGCCATCGCACTTATCGCTCTTGCAGCAGATGGATCTAAAAACGTCCCGCCTCCAGCGGATGATAATTGGCGGCGAGGACCTGAAAGCACATCTGTGCAATGCCATCATTGATCAGTTTTCACATAAAGTAGAAATCTACAATGAGTACGGACCGACCGAAGGTATCGTCGGATGCATGATCCATCGATTTAATCCTGCTAAAGATACCGGCCTCAGTGTGCCGATAGGAACGCCTGCAGACCACGTACAACTGTATGTCCTTAACGAGAAATTGAAACCAGTAGCTCCCGGTGTTCCCGGCGAACTCTGCATGTCACGCACAGGTCTGGCCCGAGGCTACCATAATCAACCTGTGTTGACCAAGGAACGATTCATCGCCCATCCATTTCGCTCAGGTGAGCGCCTTTATCGAACCGGTGATAAGGTGCGCTTTAACGAACAGGGACTGCTCGAATATTTAGGCCGTATTGATCGCCAGTTGAAAGTTTCAGGCTTTCGTATCGAACCCAGTGAAATCGAGCGCGTTCTTGTGACACACCCAGCGGTTGAAGCCTGTATTGTCAGACCTTTCAATTCAAAGCGTGCCCAAACGCCGCAAACATCGATCACCTACTGTGCAAAATGCGGCCTGCCCTCCGATTATCCCCAAATTGTTTTCGACGAAGCAGGGATTTGTGACGTTTGTCATTCATACGAAGCCATCAAAGATCAGGCTCAGGCTTATTTTAAAACAATGCCGGAACTCAAGGCACTGTTTGAAGCTTCTCGGGAAAAGCACAATGCGGACTATGATTGCATCGTTTTACTCAGCGGTGGCAAGGATAGCACCTACGCACTTTGTCAGTTGATTGATATGGGCTTGAAGGTATTTGCCTACACATTGGACAATGGCTACCTCTCAACTGAGGCCAAGGGCAATATCAAGCGTGTTATCAAAGCATTAAAAGTAACCCACGAATTCGCAAAAACGTCACACATGTCCGAAATTTTCAAAGATAGCCTCACCCGGTTCAGCAATGTGTGCAATGGATGTTTTAAGACGATCTACACATTGGCAGTCAACAAAGCAAAGGAATTGAGCATCCCCATCATTGTTACCGGACTGTCGCGTGGGCAATTTTTTGAAACGCGCCTGACTGGGAGCTTGTTTGCGGGAAACCGTTTTACTACAGAAGATGTGGATCGCGCCGTACTCGAAGCGCGCAAAGTATACCATCGTACAGAGGATGCAGTCACCCGTTCCCTAGGGAACCAACTGTTTCAGTCCGACCGTATTTTCAACGATATTACATTCGTTGACTTCTATCGCTACTGCGACGTTAGCCTTGGTAAAATGCTCGACTATTTACACAGGCACCTGCCCTGGGTACGTCCCAAAGACACCGGACGCTCAACCAATTGCCTGATCAATGATGTTGGAATCTACATTCACAAAAAGGAACGCGGGTACCACAACTACGCGCTACCATACAGCTGGGATGTCCGTATGGGACATAAGACGCGGGAAGAAGCTATTGCAGAGCTCAATGACGAATTGGTCATGGAAAATATCAAAACCATGCTGTCTGAGATTGATTACGATGAGGATCGGTTGAACAAAGAAGCAGACCAAACACGTATAACTGTTTACTATACAGCTTCACAGTCGGTCGAAGCGGCAGAACTTCGTAGACATCTTGCAGATACTCTACCGAGTGAATGGTTGCCACATTTCTATATCCGGATTGAGGAAGTTCCATTAACCAAGAACGGGAAGGTTGACTTCAATGCACTGCCACTGCCAGCTCAGTCGGACAACAAAGATGAGAGGCTACATGTTCCACCCAAAGGTCCCGTGCAGGAGCAGATTGCAAGGGTATGGCAAGACATCTTAGCCATTGACCGTGTAAGCGTTCACGATAGCTTTTTTCAGCTAGGGGGCTCTTCCTTATCTTCCATGGAAGTTATCTTAAAGCTTTGTCAGGATTTTGAAATTGACTTGCCTTTGCAGACACTTTTTGAGAAGCCAACGATCATTGAATTGAATGCAGTCATAGAAGAGATGCTTCTGAAGGAAATATCTCAGTTGTCTGAAGAAGAGGCAAGCAAGCTGGCTAACTCGTAAAATGGATGCAAGGGAGAATAATCTATCCGAGAGCAAACGTATCCTGCTCGAACAACGACTTAAAAGGGTCCGAGGCGCCGTCAGCAATAAATCCGAAGCACTTACTCAACGCCCGCCGGGAAAGCCGACAGTGGCGTCTCTGGGACAGCAGCGCATTTGGCTTCTACATCAACTAGACCTAACATCGCCCAGTTGTTCGATTACGAATAGTTTCCACATCAAAGGCGAAGTCGACCTTGATTGTCTGGAGCGCAGCATCAATCTGGTTATTCAGCGTCATGAAGTCTTAAGAAGCACGTTCTCTTTAGAAAATGAAGTGCTTATCCAAAACATTCAACCTACGGCAGAAATCAAGACAGAGCATGCGACTGCAGATACTATCGATAAAATTAAAGCGCAATTCCAAAGGCTTGTGCGCATACCCTTCATACTGGACAAAGGACCGTTAGTGCGCGTGCTTTTTGGACAATCCCAGGGAGGTGAAGCGATCTTAACCTTAGTCACTCACGATATCATTTTTGATAAATGGTCACTCATTCTTTTTTGGAAAGAAGTCGGAACATTTTATCAGGCCCATCGGGCCAATTTGCAGCCTGAAGCTGAACCACTCACTATTCAGTATCAGGACTTTGCTTACAAACAGTATACTCAGGTTAAAGAAGGGTATTTTGAAAATCAGCTCCGCTACTGGAAAGAAAAGCTCAGACAACTGCCTGACCCACTACCGTTGCCAACAGATCGGCCCTACCCCACGCAATTAACCGATGCCGGTAAATTGGAAAAATGGTCGATATCGGAAAAAATTACGCAAGGACTCAGAGAGTTAGCTAAACAGACGGATGCTTCACTGTTTACTGTTCTTCTCTATGGTCTAAAAGTCCTCCTGCACTACTATACGGGTCAGGAAGATATTTTAGTCGGCTCACCGGTAGCCAATCGGCGACACAAGGAAACAGCAAATCTGATCGGATTTTTTCTCAATACGCTGTGTATACGGTCTGATTTATCAGGCAACCCGACATTGATGGAAGGACTGCTGCGCACTCAACAGGCAACGACTGAAGCCACGCAAAATCAGGATTTACCGTTGGACTGGATTGTCGATAATATTGAGCTTGAGCGTGTTGCCGGAAGGCATCCGTTGTTTCAAGTCATGTTTGTGTATCAACGCGAAGATGAAGGGACGCTCAAGTTAGAACTGGGATCAGCCGAACTTGAGTATATTTTCATTGAAACGCAAACTGCCAAATTTGATTTCACTTTGTTTGTCGCCGAATCGGAAAATGCGCTGGAAACAGTTTTAGAATATAGAACTGACATATTTGATGCTTCGACGATGCATCGTCTGCTCTGTCATTATGAAGTAATCCTGGCCCAATTGGTAGCCGACCCTCAGCAAAAGCTGAGCGAACTTAATTGCCTGACTTCCCGTGAACATGAAGAAATACTCAGCTATGGTACAGGTGAGCAAATCTCCTTTGAGCGCCTGCCTCTTGTACCCGAACAAGTGATTCAACAAGCTCGCTTAAGTCCCGAAGCAATCGCAATCCAAGAGAAGGACAACGCTGTCACCTACAAGGAACTACAAGCTCGAATGGAGCATTTTGCCGGTTATATGACTGCACAAGGCATTCAGCCGGGAGATCACGTCGGCCTACTCATGCAACGATCTCCGGATGCGATTGTAGCGCTCCTTGCCATTATGAAAATGGGTGCGGCTTATTTACCCATAGACCCTGAGTACCCGGAAGAGCGTAAACGTTTCATAATCAAAGATGCCAATGTTTCATCTATCGCTACGACACCGGATTTGCTGCATAAAGCGAATGCGCTGGCATCCGGTGTACGCTGCATCACCGAAGCACAGGCTAAAGAAAGCGACACAAGCAATAAATCATCTTACGCCATAAAACCAGATGATAAAGCTTACATAATTTATACCTCCGGTTCGACTGGAAAGCCGAAAGGCGTATCGATCGGACACGACAATCTACGCAGCTCAACTGCAGCGCGCTTGCAGTACTATTCATTAAAACCGGAACGCTTTTTACTGATTCCCAATTTGTCCTTCGACAGTTCGGTTGCAGGCATTTTCTGGACACTCACGACCGGAGGAACGCTGATCATTCCTGAGCAAGCGCATCTACTGGATCCGGATGCTATGCGCGAGTTGATTGCCAATGAAAAAGTGGACTCGCTTTTATGCATTCCTTCTTTGTATCAGCAATGGCTAGATGATGAATTCGACCGATTAAAATCCTTAAGAGCAGTGATTGTAGCCGGCGAACGTTGCTCACCAAATCTGGTGCAACGACATTTTGAAACCCTGCCAGACTGCCGACTGTTTAATGAGTACGGACCAGCTGAAGCAACAGTCTGGTCTACGGTGGCCGAGTGTGCCCCAACAAACGCTTCCAGACACAGCATCCCTATCGGCAAGCCGATTGCGAACTGCAATGCTTATGTTCTGGATTCGTCTCAGCGTCTATTACCCTTTGGTTTTCAGGGAGAACTTTATCTGGGTGGTGAGGGAATTGCCCAAGGATACCTGAATCAACCGGAACTATCAAAAGAGCGCTTTATTACAACGGACTCATGGGGACGTCTTTACCGAACTGGAGACCGTGTACAATGGGATGCTTCTGGGGAGCTACACTTTCTGGGGCGTAGTGACAATCAGGTAAAAATCCGAGGCTACCGAATTGAACTGGGAGAGGTCAAAGTGGCCTTGCTCAGTCATTCCGACATAGAGGAAACCATTGTTTTGGTAAATGAGAACACTGTACAGTTGATTGCCTTTATCAAATTTACAGATGCAATCGAAACACCTTCCGATGAAGCAATTTTTTTACATCTCAATAAGCGTTTGCCAGAGTTTATGATTCCGAATCAGATTTTGGCCATCGACTCCTGGCCTAGAACTACAAATGGTAAAATCGACCGTAAGGCTTTGTTGAGGAAGGAAAAATTGCAACGTTCCTTCACATCCGAAGACGAAGTGATAGAAGTGCAGACCAGTGAAAATGAGAACGCCCGGAAGTTACTAAACATCTGGAGAGAAGTTCTCAACAATCCAAACATCGGTTTAAGAGATAATTTTTTCCAGATGGGAGGTGATTCCATCCTAGCAATACAAACCATATCTAAAGCCAGGCAGGCAGGCATACCGCTGACAGTAAATCAGCTCTTTGTTGAGCCTACCGTGGCTCAAATTGTTTCTTCACCGAAGCAACCCGGCAGGATCAAAGCAGAACAAAATGAAATCAGTGGATCCATCAAACTGACCCCGATTCAGCATTGGTTTTTGGAGCAAAATCCGGATGATCCTGACTGGTGGAACCAGTCGCTTCTGCTGGAAGTAAACTGTGGCTGCAAATTTGGTGATATGGAAAATATCCTTGATTATTTATTGCGACATCATGATGGGTTTCGGGCAAGAGTATCGAAAACATCCACTGGCTGGTCATCTTTTATTAATCAGGCTAACACTCGCCTTGAGCTGGATCATCTGGATCTTTCTAAAGTGGCACAGGAGAAACATGAAACGCTGATAACCAAGCTTGCCAATACAATGCATCACTCAATGCGTCTGAATTCGGGCAATCTTCTAAAAGCAGCATTCATCGAATTTGGGCACAGTCAAAGCTCACAGCTTCTTTTGATCGCTCATCACTGGGCAGTGGATGCAATATCCTGGGGCATCATTCAGGAGGACCTTAATACATTGACCCGTCAAAATCAGCAAGGCTTAACTTTGGTTCTCCCGGATAAAACAACTTCGATTCAGGCATGGGCAAACAGCCTGCACACTTTTTCCCAATCAGAAACCATTGCCAGAGAACTTTCGTTCTGGGAAGGACAGCCTTATTCTGAATGCGCCAATATCCCGTTCGATTTTAATCAAAGAATGCCTAATAACGAGGCATCGACTCGCGTTGCTCAATTATGCCTAAGTGCAGAAGAAACAGTACAACTCAAAACAAAATCGATAGAGCTAGAGTACTCTTTACAAAAAATACTGCTTACATCAGTAGCGTATGCTCTGGCGCAATGGACGGAAGAAAGCGCCGTTTTAGTTGGTATGGAAGGTCACGGTCGAGAAGAGCGAATTATTGATGCTGTTGATCTGACACGAACCATTGGCTGGTTTACCTCGTACTTCCCCGTAGTACTGGAACTCAACCCCAAGGAAGATATCAATGTTGCAGTGCGTGAAATATCAGCTCAGTTGGATCAAATTCCTCGTAAAGGTATCGGGTTTGGCACTTTAAAATACTTAAGTGATCATTCCGAAAAATTGAAGGAAATTCCGGACCCTCAGATTATTTTCAATTACCTTGGGCGACGTTCAGATCATGATACCGACCCAAATATTCTTGTTCCTATAAAAGATCGAATCGGCACAGATCGTAATCCAAAGTCAAATCGAGCTGCTATCTTCGAAATAAATGCATTGATTCGCGGCGATTCACTGGAGCTTTTTTGGCAATACAGCGAAAACCTACATGCCGCTAAAACAGTTGAAGGTCTTATTGAGAAGGTACGTATTGGGCTGGAAGCAATCATTGATATTAACGACGATAAAAATGACTCTAATAATTTCCCTCTGGATGAGGATGACTTGAACGTGCTTTTTGAATAAAGTCTAATCTTGCTCAGATTGAAGCTCCTAAAACAAGTGGAAGCAACAATTCCATTGACACTCCATATGGAAAATAAAGTTACTTATTTTAACTGCGATCGAATTGATTGAGAAGGTTTAATCGGCATTAGTTTTGTGGCTAGTCTTCTTTTCAAAAATTTGAATACTAAACACACATCATTCAGCAGACTATGATACTTAGGCTTAAACAATATCAATATTTTGTGTTTATCATCATAGCGCTCATTCTATCTGGATGCATGGTTGGTCCTGAATATGTAAAACCGGATGTAATAGCTCCCGCTGCTTACGGGCAAGCGACTCCAAAATCTAAAATTGAAGCAACGCACTGGGTGGACATCTACGCGGATGAACAACTCTCAGAATTGGTTGCGCATGCTGCGACTAATAACTATAATCTAAAAGCGCTCTACGAGCGAACCCGTCAAGCCAGAGCTCTGATACGTCGCTCGCGAGCGGATCGAAATCCACAGATTGGTGCTTCGTCCAGCTACAATCGTTTTGAGGATTCAGAGCAGCTCAATTTTAGCAGACCTTCCGATGAGAATTACAATGCCGCGATTACCCTTGGATGGGAAATTGATCTCTTTGGCCGAATTGCTCGCCTGGTTGAAGCCGCGGAAGCGGATGCAAATGCCGCTCAATCAAGCTATGAGGACCTATTATTAATTACGGAAACCGATGTCGCGATTAACTACTTCAGGCTCCGCGCATTGGAATACGAGATAAATGCAGTCAAACGCAGTGTCGAAACACGACAGGAGTCACTGGATATCGTTATGGCACGCTTTAACAGTGGCACTGTCAGCAATCTGGATGTAGCCCAATCAGAAACACTTCTCGCAGATTCCGAAGCTGACTTTGCGGCCCTTAAGCGTGAACGTGATCTGCGAAAGCACGCACTTGCAGCCTTGACTGGCCAACCAGCGCCCGAGTTCAAATTGGCGATAAAAACGTTACCTGGCTCACCTGATGATGTGCCGGTGGGCATACCCTCTGAGTTGCTCTTGCGCCGTCCCGACATACGACAAGCCGAATTTGAACTGATTGCTGCAAATGCTCGTGTCGGTATAGCCTCAGCGAACTTCTTCCCTCGCATAACAATTGGTGGTGACACTGGATTCGCCGCGTTAGATGCAGGTGACTGGTTTAAGCAGTCAGCAGGTTTTTACACCGTTGGTCCGCAAATAAGTTTACCGATTTTTCAAGGCGGTCGACTTCGTGCTGAACTTACCCGCTCCGAAGCAGCTTATGCCGAATCGCTGGCAATCTATCAGCAGACGATTATCGAGGCCTTTGCCGAAGTTGAAGATGCCCTCTCCGGTTGGCGTTTTCTCTCCAGTCAGCGCGCGGCGCTTGAACGGGCAGTTGCAGCGTCACAACAGGCTCAAAAAATTTCAAACGAGCAGTATGGCAGTGGCCTGATCGATTTTATCTCCGCCTTGGACTCAGAACGTACTGCGCTCAACGCCGAGCGTCGACTCGCGCGCGTTGTCGGAGATGAATATGAAAACTCGGTTCGTCTAATCCGCGCAATCGGTGGCTCCTGGCAATCTGCAATTCCACAAAGATAACAATTCTGTTTGGCTCTTTTAATACGATGAACAAAAAGACACTTCTTCACATTTTTTTGCTAATCTTCTCACTTTTTTTGCTTGTCTCTTGTGGGCGTAAGCAAACTAAAGAAGAAGAGTCACAGAGGCTTTCAGTTCCAGTCGCCAACCCAATTGAACTCGAATTAACAGAATACACAGAGTATACAGGCCGCCTCGAAGCAGTTGAAATCGTCGATGTAAAACCACGTGTCAGCGGTTACATCGAATCCATTCATTTCAAGGAGGGACAAAAAGTCCGAAAAGGCGATTTGCTTTTTGTAATCGATCCGCGCCCTTTCCAGGCTCAAGTAAACCGCCTTAAAGCGCAAGTTGCCCAAACCGAAGCTGCCCTGAAATTAGCCAACGCCAACAAAAACCGTGCCGAGCGTCTAATTGAGAGCCGCGCAATCAGTCTGGAAGAAATCGATATTCGTGAAAGTGAAGCCTATCAGGCGCAAGCTGATCTTGAAGCTGCACAAGCAGAACTTGAAGCTGCGGAACTCGATTTGAGTTTTACACAAGTAACTGCGCCGATCAATGGAATCGCCGATCGTCATTTTGTGACACTTGGCAATCTGGTAACCGGTGATCTTACATCGCTCACAACCATAATGCCCCACGCGCCTATCCACGCTTATTACGAAGTCGATGAACGCTCTTTTCTGCGTGGAGTACGCGCCTACTTTGAAGGTGATCAACCCGGCCGTGGCTCCGGGGTGAAAATTCCTGCTTACCTGGGCCTTGACGATGAAGAAGATTTTCCACACGAGGGTGTTATTGACTTTGCGAGTAACCAGATTGACCCTAATACAGCGACTATTACTATCCGGGCTTTATTTGAGAATAAAAACGAATTTCTCACCCCTGGACTTTTTGCCCGCATCCGGGTTCCTGTTTCAAAAAAGCAAAAGCGCATCCTGATACCCGACACCTCAATAGCAAGTGATCAGTCGATTCGTTATGTTTGGGTCGTAAGCGCTGATAACACTCCTGAACGTAGGCAGATAGAACTCGGCCCTCGACATAAGAATTACCGAATCGTCCGCTCCGGGCTGACAACCGAAGATCGCATCGTCATAAGTGGCATCCAATACTTGCGTCCCGGGATTGTCCTAGATCCACAATCGACCGAAATCTAACCGAAATACGCAATTGTTGCTTCGGAAAGCTCTCTCCTATGAATTTTTCACACTTCTTTATCCGTCGCCCGCGGTTTGCAATAGTCCTATCCCTCGTACTGACAATTGCCGGCTTTGTTGCTTATCCAAATCTTCCTGTAGCGCAGTTTCCAGAAGTAGCCCCTCCTACTGTTGTTATTCGCGCCAGCTATCCAGGCGCTACACCGGAAACCATTGCCAATACTGTCGCCACTCCTCTGGAGCAGGAAATAAACGGTGTCGAAGGCATGCTCTATATGTCTTCTCAGTCAACGACCGACGGAGCGCTGGCAATTACTGTTACATTTGAGCTTGGCACCGACCTCGACAGCGCTCAAGTGCTCGTGCAAAACCGCGTGGCCATCGCAGAACCACGCCTTCCGGAAGAAGTTCAGCGTATTGGGATTACAGTGAGCAAAAGTTCTCCGGACCTCCTCCTTGTAGTTCAGATGTTTTCGCCTAACGGAACATTCGACAATCTCTATGTCAGTAACTACGCAATTGGGCAGGTGCGTGAAAACCTTCGTAGAATTGAAGGTGTTGGTGATGTTCGCTTATTTGGCGCCCGCGAATATTCCATGCGTGTCTGGCTTGATCCGGAGAAATTATCTTCGATGTCAATGATCCCGGACGATGTAGTCGCTGCGCTGCGCGAGCAAAACGTGCAAGTTGCTGCCGGCGTTATTGGTCAGAACCCGGCTCCTGACGGAACCGGATTCCAGTACAGTATCAATACACTGGGCCGTCTTTCAGAACCGGAAGAATTTGAAAACATCGTTGTCAAAACCGGAAATGAAGGCCAGGTCGTGCGCCTGCGTGATGTAGCGAGAGTCGAACTCGGAGCGCTTGATTACGGCGTGGTTAATTATGCAACCGACATTCGCTCGCTGGCAATGCCGATTTTCCAGCGCCCAGGCTCCAACGCCCTGGAAACCGCAACAGCTATCCGCACAGCAATGGAAGAAATGGCCCAGGACTTTCCAGAAGACCTTGTTTACAAAATCATTTACGATCCGACTCAGTTTATCCAGCAGTCCATTGACGCGGTAGGAGTTACCTTGGCGCAAGCTATAGTCTTTGTAGTACTGGTAATCATAGTCTTCCTACAATCATGGCGTGCTGCAGTCATTCCGCTGCTGGCTATCCCGATTTCTCTTGTTGCCACCTTTGCTGTGATGCTTGTGCTCGGCTTTTCGCTGAATAATTTGACCTTGTTCGGACTGGTTCTGGCGATCGGGGTTGTTGTGGATGATGCCATTGTCGTGGTGGAAAATATTCAGCGTAACATCGATAGCGGCAAGTCGCCCATGCAAGCCGCTTTTGATTCCATGAGTGAAGTTACCGGCGCCATTATCGCAACTTCACTCGTGATGATCGCCATTTTCGTGCCCACCAGCTTCATACCCGGAATATCCGGAAAATTTTACCAACAATTTGCACTCACTATTGCTGGCTCGGTGATTATTTCAACTTTCGTATCACTAAGCCTCAGCCCTGCGCTGGGAGCGCTACTGCTCAAGCCAAGCGATCAAGCGCCCGACGCATTTACGCGCATCTACCAGTTTCTCTTTAGATGGTTCTTCCGTGCCTTCAATCAGCTCTTTGACAAAATTGCCCTCGGTTATGGTAGCATTGTACAGCGAATTATCCGTCGCAGTACTATTGTATTGATTGTCTACGGTGGTATTCTTGCCCTTACTTGGTTTGGCTTCAGCAAAGTGCCGGTTGGTTTCATTCCACAGCAGGACCAGGGCTATGCAATTGTTGTTGCGCAATTACCGGATGGCGCCGCATTGGAACGCACAGACGCCCTGGTACGTGAAATTGTCACTATTGCAACCACTGTCGAAGGGATCGAAGGCGCTGTGGCTTTTGCAGGATTCAATGGCGCGACTTTTACCAACAGTCCCAACTCCGCAGCAATCTTTACTCCATTCAAATCTTTTGATGAGCGGCAAAAAAACGATCGTGATGCCGATACAATCATTGCCGAACTACGTGGCAAGCTGGGCGGCATCCGGGAAGCTCTGATATTCGTCCTCAATCCACCGTCCGTACGAGGCATTGGCAACGGCGGTGGTTTTAAAATGCAGTTGCGCGATCGTGCTGAGCTGGGCCCCCAGACGCTTGAAGCAACCGCATGGGAACTTGCTTTTGCCGCCAATGAAGAACCTTCCATCACACAAGCATTTACCAGCTATCGCGCATCGGTGCCACAATACTATGCTGAAGTAAATCGTACAAAAGCAAAAATGCTCGGTGTGCCACTGGATAACATTTTCTCAACCATGCAGATCTATTTGGGCTCTCTTTTCGTCAACGACATCAACCTCTTTGGGCGAACCTATCGTGTAACCGCCCAGGCAGATGCAAAGTACCGTGACGAACCTGATGATCTTTACCGGCTGAAAACACGTAGCAGTAGCGGCAATATAGTGCCATTGGCGTCACTGGTCGAACTCAAGGAAGCAGCAGGTCCTGACCGTTACGTGCGTTACAATCTCTATCCTTCTGCTGCCGTGCAAGGTTCGACAGTCTCGGGGTTTTCAACCGGTGAATCGCTGGCAGCGATGGAGCAACTGGCAGAAAAAATCCTTCCGCGAGGCATGGACTATGAATGGACTGAACTCGCCTATCAGGAAAAAACAGCGGCGGGAGGAACATGGGCCTTCATTATAGCGGTGCTCTTCGTATTTTTTGTACTGGTTGCACAATATGAAAACTGGTCATTACCTCTAGCGATTATGCTCATAGTGCCGCTTAGTTTGAGCGGTGGGATCGCCTTTTCAATCATACGAGGTTTTGACAACAACATTCTTACGCAGATCGGCTTTGTCGTGCTCATTGGTCTCGCTGCAAAAAACGCGATCCTAATTGTCGAATTTGCCAAACAAAAACAAGATGAGGGCCTTAATCGCTTCGATGCAGCAGTTACCGCAGCAAAACTGCGTCTGCGGCCCATTCTAATGACTGCCTTCTCTTTCATCTTGGGCGTCATTCCTCTAGTGACTGCGAATGGCGCTGGAGCCGAGATGCGGCAGGCGCTTGGCTCAGCTGTATTTGGCGGCATGCTTGGTGTTACCCTTTTTGGTATTTTCATGACCCCAGTTTTTTATGCGCTGATACAAGGATTTGCTGACCGAAAAGATTCAAAGTCCGAGAATGTAAGTCCATAACGACAGAATTGAAAAGGTCCTGCATACTATATAGTATCTACACAAATTAAGGATGACTTGAACGTGCTTTTTGAATAAAGTTTAATCCGCTTGATGGACAAAAGTAAGATAGAATCGGCTTTTCCGCTGACTGAATTGCAGTCAGTAATGCTGTTTCAACATCTGAAATCACCAGATGATGATATAGGCTTTTTGCAGCTTCAGGTCATACTGAAAGGTACGCTTGATGTAAGCGCCTTGATTAAAGTTTGGAATCACATGACATCTACCTATGAGGTACTAAGAACAACGATTCACTGGGAAAAGATTAAGCAACAAGTCCAGATTGTTCACAAAAAAATCAAAGTCGATATTGATTATCAAGACTGTCGACAATTGTCACAGACAGGAGCAGAAAACAAAATAAATGAATTTCTTAAAGCCGATCGTAAAGATGGCCTGAACCTGAGCGAAGCACCCTGCTGGCGGCTGACCTTGTTCCAAATTGATTCAAAAACTTACCGGTTTGTATGGAGTTGCCATCATATATTGTTGGACGGTTGGTCGGGACTGGAATTGCTGAACAAAATGAGAAAAGGTTACAACCAATTAAAGCAAAATGGTGATATTACATTTAACCAAGTTCCCTCGTTTCAGACCTATTTTCGATGGTTGAAACAGCAACCGGAAACGCTTGCAGCCCGTTACTGGAGATCACAATTTGCAGAGCTTAGTGACCCCAAACTACTAGTCGGAGAATGCGCAGGCAGTAACGGAACATTTGAAACGGCTTCATTCCCTTCAGATGTTTTTGCAACGGAACGACTGCGGGAAACTGCGCAGGTCTTTAAGGTGACTCCAAGCGCGTTACTGTTCGGCGCCTGGGCAATCATTGTATCGGAACTAACTCAATCTTCCAAAGTAGTTATAGGCATTACCGTGTCTGGTCGCTCTGCTCCGATCGAAGGCATTGAGTCGATGCTGGGTATGCTTGCCAACACACTCCCACTCTATCTCAAAATTGATCAGAAGATGAGCACAAAAAACTGGTTTCACACCGTTTTTAAACAACTACAGGAACTCGGACGTTTTGAGCACAACAGCCTTGGCCAAATTTACAGATGGACGGATATTCCACCACACACT
>CAZUYZ010000042.1:0-15544 GCA_964624365.1 uncultured Puniceicoccaceae bacterium | reverse complement strand
ACCTTAATACAAACCAAAAAAATTGATCAAGCGCCGCCGATCGTCTTATTTGGCAGTGAATTCTGGGGCCCCCTTTTCAACTTTGATTTGCTTGTCGAGTGGGGAACCATTTCGAAGCAGGATCTCGATCTTTTTAAGGTCGTTGATACAGTTAAGGACGCTCGGGATTATATCATCGGCCAGCTGACCAAACGCTACCTTTTGTAAAATTTCAGTGTCTTGGGTTCTCTCGCTTTGCCTCCAGCAGAAGTAGTTTCACACCACCGCAGATCGCACAGTTTAAGGCAACCCAGCACGCTGGGCTTTGCCAGATAAAGTCAACTAAAGCATGACAAAACGCCATCATCATGCCTATTTGTAACATCAGTGCACTCAGTCTATTCCCTGAAGTTTTAAACCACTGCATACCTACCCAAAAGGCAAAGATAATCAGTATAAACAGACATCCTACCAGACCGTACTCGCAAAGAAACTGTACAACGTCATTGTGGGCATAATGATAAACCTTACGGCCTACCCAACCTCGAGTTCGATCATAGCGATAATAGTAAATCTCAGGATAGGCGCTCTGATACATGGGAAACACATAGCGCCATGATCCAGCGCCCCAGCCAAAAAACGGCCTTTCCTGAAACATTTCCCAGGTAATTTTAGTCGTTATCATCCTGGAATCTTTGTCAGCCATTTTCAGGCTTGCCTCAATATCGCCAAAGCGTTCTCGAATAGCTTCAATGTCAACGTGTCTGAGTGTCGTGTAACCGCCGCCACCCAGCAATAAAACGGTGAGCGCCACTAGCGGCAAAACTCTCTTGACACTTGAAGCGTACATCCAGCGACAAATCGCCGCGCATAAGAAACAAAAAGTCACCACGCCACCAAAAATGATCCCCCCTCGAGACAGCGCCAGAGCAATCGAGGTATACGTGATTGCTACGAAAAAAAACAATACTAGATGAGGACCGCCGCTCGAACCAAATTGTTCGGAACGATTCAGATGGTAGAAGTAAAGAACCCCGGAAATTGAGATCACCAGAGTCAAGTAGGCCACCGCTTCATTACGGTAGAAAAAAGTGCCCCAAAAACTTGAGTTAGGCGATTGAACCGTCCATAGGATCGCGTCCGCTCCAAGAAATTTCTGTAGCATTGCAACAACCCCCATGCCGACCCCGCTCAATAGAAAAGTCCAGAGCAGTAAGACAACACTCTGTCGCCGCTGCAAGCCCACCCATAGCCCACACATAAGTAAGTAGGCTGCACCGAAACTCACAAGGACGCGGAACGAATTCATCGTTTCATAATTAGCTTCCACACTGCTAGGCAGCCAGTGAAATGGTCTCGCCTCCTTAAGCCACCAGCCATGCTCATTTTTCATCAGTACCCAAGCTGGATTAAATCCTTGCAAAAAAAGGTAGATAAGAAAAATCAAACTCATCCAGAATGGTGGAAAGCGGATCAATCGCTTCAGATTTTGTAGGTTGCCGTGTTGCTGATCTTTTCCATTCAAACACGCAGGTAGTGGCATCACTGCTAAGAAAAAAGTCAAGAAACCGCCAACCAGCAAAACATGCAAAGACCAAAGCTTTACACCGCTAAGACCCCAGGCAGTGAATGCGAGTGTCAAACTACCGACACTTACGACTGCGCGCTCACGAGGAGCCACGGCAGGAACTTTTGCTGCTTTAATCAAGAGTAGCTCGGCTGGTAGGCATCGTGTAAACGCAATAGCCCATTTAATCGCCCTCCTTTGTCCGCTAGAACCGGAAGTATGGAAACTTGCGAGCTTCGGTCCTCCATAAGTCGAACAGCATCACCCAGAGAAGTGCTCAAACGGGTAAAAATGGGTGATTTTGTCATGCAATCTCCGACCTGAAGACTCAAAATATCACCTTCTCTGGATAGTAAACGCCGTATGTCTCCATCCGTCACCAAACCAGCCAGGCAATTATTATCATCGACAATACAGGCGCCACCAAGAGGAAACTTTGTCATTCGAATAACTACCTCACGCAAGGTTTCCCCAGCTTTGGCACAAGCAACTTGATCGATCGTATGCATTACGTCTCGTACAGTTAACAACAGATTACGCCCCAGTTGACCTCCGGGATGGTAGGTAGCAAAATCTTTCTCGGTAAATCTCCGGGCCTGAACAAGAGCTGCCGCCAAAGCATCGCCAATAGCCAGACTAACTGTAGAACTCGACGTCGGCATCAGATTCAGCGGATCAGCCTCTCTTTCTACACTCCCATCCAGGACTATATCCGCCGATGTCGCAATGGGTGAATCTACATTGCCAATAATTGCAATGACCGGAGACTCAAATTTTTTAAACATCGGCATCAACCGCAACACTTCTGCTGTACTGCCACTTTTTGAAAGCACAATTGTCGGATCACCAGGCTGGTAGACCCCAAGATCACCATGAATCGCTTCCGCTGCATGTAAAAAAACAGCAGATACGCCACAACTGGAAAGCGTAGCTGCCAGCTTCGTGCCGATACGGCCTGATTTTCCAATGCCGCATACAATTAACTTGCCCTTCGATTTTAGAATAACGTCCAACGCATCTTCAAAGGAATTGTCCAGGCGTTTTGCAGCCAATTTGATAGCAGCGGCTTCGGCCATCATAGCTTGCCGCCCTACCTCAAGTCGACTAAGACTTTTCTTGCTCATATAGTCGTTTTATGTGAGGAATTTTTTGACGTAAAGCAATTTACTTCACTCATACTCGTATTTAAATAAACTACAAATCTAATAAACCAAGTGTTCTATGTTCAAAAAAATAGTTCTGTCTCTCCTCATACTCGTATTTGCCAGCGTTTTCGTTTTATATTTCTTTGGTTCTAAAATACTTGGTAAAAGTATAAAAGGAGGCGTCGAAACATTTGGTCCTAGCATAACGCAAACGGAGGTTCTGCTGGACTATGTAGAAATTTCAGTATTATCAGGCAATGGTAAACTAAACGGACTGTATGTCGGCAATCCGGAAGGCTTCAAGAGCGAGAATATCTTTGCTCTTGGGAAAGTTGAAATCGACCTGGATACTCGCTCGCTGCTAAATGACGAGATTGTTATCAACAAAATTTATATTCAAGAACCTCAGATCAGTTATGAAAGAACTCTGCGCACCTCGAACTTGAAAGAGTTACTCAAAAATGTAGAGGAAAGCATCGGACATGAAACTGAAAAAGCTCCAAAAGAAGAAGTTGTGCAGGAAGAAAGCATGCCAGAAAAGAATGTACTCATCAAAGAGTTTATCGTCGAAAAACCAAATGTGTTTCTGGGCATTGTCGGCTTCGGCGCTACAGTTCCACTACCGTCTATCGAACTTACTAACATCAGCAGTTCTGAAAAGAAAATCGCTGCCACCCTTTTAAAGCAAGTGATTGAACACCTTGCCGAAAGTATTAAAATGGCTGCTGCTAATACAGGCGAAGCGACAAAGGATGTGGCTAAAGAAGCCATTGATACTCTCAAAAATCCCTACGAGGAACCGATAAAACAAATAAATGACAGCATCAAAAATGTGCTTGGGAAGTAGAAAACGATTTCTACTCCAATAGCTTTTTGATATTAACTTTGGTCGGGCCGACAGGATTTGAACCTGCGACCCCTTCACCCCCAGCGAAGTGCGCTACCAGACTGCGCTACGGCCCGACTCAAACGCTATATAGATGTACCCAGAGTTTCGTTCGTCAAGACTTTACAAAAACTTGTCGGATTCTTCTAACCCTCCCAAAAGCATTAGTAGAGTCGAAGAACAGGAACCGTGAGAACGAGTTCTTACAGTCCCTACTCTCCGCTCATCAAACCAACTGGTCAATGATTTGCTGTCGTTGGCAGACAATGAAGCTTGTAGGTTCCGTGCCGTTTACCCTCACTGCCCTACAGGATGCCTTTGGAGTAGATCCGCGCACGATAAACTCACCGAAGACTCAATCAATCTTCTTCTTGAACATGGCCTTGCTGAAGGGCTGCCTCGCATCGCTGAGATGCTTATCAATGCGGCTATGCTCCTGGAACGAAGCGCTCATTTGCAGGTTGCTCCCCACGAGCGAAGCGATCAGCGCAACGTTTAGAGGACAGATTTTCATCGACTCTGGGTTCCGGCTACGCTGGGTTGGGTATTTCTGGAAAAATCAAACTCCATGGCAGGAAGCTATCGCGCTCCTGAGGCCTCTTATGTAGAACTATTTACACTAAATTTTCCCACTGTTGTAGGCTGAATTCAAAATTTTATCATTTTTTTCTAGACTTTTTCCAAAACCTCTACTATCAATTAATTTAATTTTAAATATTAGTTTAATTCATTAAAATTACCTTGAGTTTTTTATACCAATCACTGATTACTATAGTATTATGTTAGCAAAAATAAAAGAAGATACCTCCGGTTTTACTCTGGTAGAAGTAATTATCGCCATGGTAATTCTAACTGTCGGTGCTCTGGCAACCACTAACTTTTTGATCTCAATTCAATATAGTGCGGAAGACAATTTATATGCATCAAAAGCGCTGACATTTGCACTCAATGCTCTTGAGCAAATGAAAGCTACACCAACTTCAGATTTGGAAGATTTGGAACAAAGCGCCGATAATGCAGTATTCACTTTAACTGTGGCTGCCGACGAAACAGTAGATTTAAACCTAGGAGAGGAAAATAAAGACTTGCCTGTTCCAACTGTCACCAACGGTCGTGGAATCCCTCAAACTATTCCAATTACGTTAACCCCAAGTATAACAAAACTCGCTGATGCAACTGGGTTTTGGCTAAGAATCGAGTATGAGTATGCGCACCCGCGAAATGGTCGGCTACGCAGCAATGTGCTTGGTTGCGTTCGCAGCAAAGTTCCGCAGGGCTAGTTCACATTTACCAAAAATCAAATTTGTTTCGTATATGCAAAAGAAAAGAAAAACAACTGCGTTCACTCTGGTAGAGCTTATGGTTGCGATGGCGATCCTGGGGATTGTTGGAGTGGCATTAACTTCATTCATGATATTTTCCACGCAAAGCATGTTTTGGAGCATTAGAAAATCAATGGTCACGAGCGATTTCCGAAAATTTACTTCGCAGATAACTCAAGACGCATTAAATTCTAGCAGCGTTTTTCTTTACGACAGTTTTGACCAAAATGATATCGATCCTGGCGGACGCAGATTCGATGGCCTCTCGGGTGATTGCATTGTGCTGGTGAAGACCACACCCCTTCCCAATATTAACTCTCCGCGATTTTATGAGAGAATTATTGTTTACAGCAGGGACAACAATTCGGACCGCTCGGTTTTTCGAAGAGAGAGAATATTTGAAAATCCCAATATACCTGAAACTCTGACCACACCTGTTGAAACTGTTATAAATGACGAAAGAGGCAATTTTGGCGCGCCGCGCCTAATGATGGAACAAACTACAGGACATAGTAACAACCAGTTTTTCTATAACGTTAATGATACAACGTTTATGATACACGGGGAACTTACACATGGAAGAAATATAGAAGAAATCAATAACACTTACAATTTAACCATTTCAACTAGAGGATGATTATGCATTCAAAAAAACAAGGCAACGGACTAATTGTCGTACTGATAATCTTAACGGCAATCGCTTTTGGCGTCTACTCGATTTCCGACCTGGTCACCAGTGAATCTCGTCTCAATAAAAAAAATGAAGTTTACGTTGAGGCAAAACAAGCAGTGGAAAGTCTGTTACAAGATTCAATGGCAGACCTTCAAACACGTTTTCAGTATTCAGGTGGATTCTCAGACGATCTACTGTCGCCTGAAAGAAATCCACTTACTGTGAGAGAGAACTTTCTCGATTTCCACAACAATGACAATAACCAAAGTAATCTGGTCATTCCTACGGTTACGAGATACAATAGCGTAGGCGACTTCTTTACCCAAGACACAGAAGTCATTGGCGGAAATATTCTTTTCGATAGTGAAACCTTCAGTTGGGCTGTAGAAGTATTTGCAAAAGCAACGGTAGATCATCCCGCCCTCGGTAGTACTACGGTATTTGCCAGTCAAATCTTTCAGGTAAGAACAGATAATTTATGGAGCTATGCAATTTTCTACAACATGCCAATGGAAATAGCTCCTGGATCAAAAATGAGTGTGGCTGACAAAGTCCATGTAAACGGCGACCTTTATGTACAATCAAGCAAAGGTTTAGATTTTAAAGGCAAGGTTACTTTATCTGGCGATATCTATCACGGAAGACGCGAGGAAGCTTTTGGAGGTAATATTGATAAAGTTAAAGATGGCGCCGTTAATTTCACCGACGCAGCAAAAGATTTGATTAATATGAAAGTAGATGGTTCATGGCTTGATAGCAAAGCCGAAAACTTTGCAGACCTTGCCAGACAAATATGGAATGGAAATTTTTATGATGATACCTATGGTCTGTTAACAAGAGAACATGGAGTAGATAACCTTGACCTTCCTGGGCTTTCCGAATATATAGAAGATACGAATCCTGCTACGGACGCAAAGGAAGCTTTCAATAGCGGCTACACGATTATACAACCGGCACTTGACGAGAGCGATTTACCTTCTAAAGATACTGATCCTGACGGCTATGAAAAAGCCAGACGGGCTGAGGATAATAAATTTGCCTACAAAGCAGGTCTTACAGTTCAAGTTCAAGAAGACGGTTCGGTAAACTATTTCACTTATGAGCGCGACGCTTATAACAAAGTTGACTATGAGGACTCTGAGGATGACCGTTCTCCAAAAAAGATTTATCTAACACCAACCGCTGATTTTGCGATTAAAGAACCTTTCGAAAGGCAAAATGACACTATCACTGGTGGTCTCTTTGACAAAAGACAGGAAAAGGAAATGAACCTGATCAACATTGATTTAGCGGCTCTAATAGATCTTCTTGAAGAAGAGGAGGGTGACGAAGAGGGAGGTGACGAAGAGGGAGGTGGAAATAAGTGGGGCAGTGGGTCTGCGCGTAGGCCCCAAGAATGGTGGAATGGAGTTGTTTATGTTGAGTTTCCTCAGCAAAATCAAAATTCTGAACGCGCCGATGGAGTTAATCCCGCAAAATTAAAAAACTGGGCAGTGAAACTGGTAAATGGTGAAAGAATTCCCAATCCAAGTTTTGCCCACGATGATGACATTTATGGCACTACCATTGCGACGAACCAGCAAATGTATATAGAAGGTAATTACAACTCCGACGGCAACTTGGGTACAGGCTCTGCAACAGAATCTGACAATGACGACTACGGTGAATTAGGAGAGGAAGCGCCGGCTGGCCTTGCTGCTGATGCAATTACTTTTTTGAGCGAGAGTTGGGACGACGCAAAGAGTGATCAACCATTGGATCAAAGGGCTGCGACACCTACCGAGGTCTCCGCGGCTATACTAACAGGTATAGTGCCCTCCGGAAAGGATGGTAGTCCAAATTACAGCGGAGGCGCCGAAAACCTTCCTCGTTTTCTGGAAAAATGGAGAACAGCAGACAATAAAAAAGTGGAATTTATGATGCGTGGATCGATAGTGGCAATGTTTGAGAGTGAAGTTGCAAATGCCCCTTGGGGGAAATCAGATGTATATAAGCACCCAGAACGCACATGGGGATTTCACAATGGGTTCAATACTCCTGGAAAAGGTCCTAGAGGGGGACCTTTTGTGCCTACTTACGTAGCTAGAGACTTGCGTATACTAACAGAAGCTGAATATCGAGAACGAATTCAAGCTAATTGGCCCGGGGCAGGAGCACCGCCAGCACCGGACACACCTTAAAGTTTAAATGCTCACTGCAAAAACGCCCAAAGAGAGTATTGCTCATCTAGGCGAAACCACTCTCATACAAAAAATCAGATCATGGCTGGGTGCAGTGAGCCCGCACGCCCCTTTTGGAATTGGCGATGATTGTGCCCTCTCTGATCCTGCGGTAAAAGGCCAATCATTGATAACAACTGACTCTGTCAGCCACGGTCATCATTTCAATGATGACATTTCACCCGAAAATGTTGGCGCTAAGTTAATCAAGCGCAATCTCAGTGACATTGCTGCAATGGGAGGCATCCCTAAATCAGCGGTTCTCGCCCTGCTTTGTAGTCCAGACGTGTCCATCAAATGGCTGGAGAAGTTTTTTTTGGGTATAAAGCAGACTTGTGAGCGCTACTCGACATTGCTGGTTGGTGGTGACATCAGTATGCTCAAAGAAACTTCTTTTTCTGCGGTGCTAACTCTAACTGGTTATGCTGAAAAACCAAAACTACGCACATCCAGCCAAATCGACGACTACATTTACGTTACCGGTTCTCTGGGAGGAAGTATTCTTGGCAAACACTATAAGTTCGAGCCACGGCTCGCAGAAGGCCAGTGGTTATCCAAACGACCGGAGTGTCACGCGATGATGGACCTGAGCGATGGAATCGGCAAAGACTTAAAAGCTCTTTTGCCTGAAAAAGCTTCAGCGCATCTGTTTCTGGATCAAATCCCAATATCAAGCGCTGCACGTAAACTTGCGAAGACTTCAAAGTTCGAGGAATTGGAACATGCCTTTTGCGATGGCGAAGACTATGAACTACTCTTTACACTGGCTGCTGATGCAAACCGCCCCGAATTTGAAAAAAACTGGCAGCAGTCCTTTCCAAACACACAACTAACGTGTATCGGCCGCATTCAAACTGCTTCAACAAAGGGTCTTTACCTAAACGCTCATACAGGAGCAGCTCTACCATGGACTCGAGGATTCGAGCACTTTTAGATGTGTGCATGAAAAACGGAAGTAGTACTATAATTCAGAAACTTTACCGGGGCATCAGAACAAAAACGGCGGATGAGACAGTCAAAACTGCCGTCGAATTTGCTTCTTTTGTCCCTAAAAATACAACCCTCGCACTGCATGGTGATCTTGGCGCTGGTAAAACAACCTTTATCAAAGGACTGGCTCAAGCCTGGCAAATCTCAGAGACTGTTACCAGTCCTACCTTCAACCTTTATACTATATATCAGGGAACCCGTCAGCTTGTACATCTCGATGCTTATCGCCTGGATTCAGGCGCTGATATGGACGCATTAATGATCCATGATTTTCTATCTGAACCCTGGTGCCTGGCCATTGAATGGCCGGAGCGAATTGCGGAAGAATTACCTGAAAACGTCTGGCATCTCTATTTAAGCATAGGTCCTGACAAACAACATTGCATCCGTCTTAAGACCTGAACCACCTCTGACCCCGCAGCGCCTTCCGAGCTTCTTTAAAAATCGGATCCGCAGCCTTTATAGCTACACTCGGCCCAAAGCGCAAGACTTCCAATTGAATGTATATGTCTTGCAAGACTTGAACATGCGCATCATCAACGTCCGAATCATTTATTTGCACGCGCACTTTAGCCATGTACCGGCTGGCCTGTTTTCGATTTGGGCTTAATGTTTCAGACCCTTTCAGAAGCAAGGAAAGCCAATGAGACCATCTGTAAAAACTACGCCACAAAAAGAACGCTCCCAGGCAAAACCCAAGAAACACTCCCAGACACAGTAAGTTTTCGCGGCTAAAAGGTTGGGCAATCCAAGCCTTTAAAGAATCTATCCACTCCTCAAAACGAGCCGATAATTCCTCCAGAAATGAATCACCCAAATCAATCAGAGACGTTGCCATCTCCATTTGATCATCCTGATCAAAACTAATAACCCGACGATACCACTGCATGCGTAAGCTATCGACCCAGGCCCACATTCCGGCTTCAATCTCAAATTCAAAATCGACTACCTCCAAGACTTCCGGATTAACTGCGCTGCTATTGCCCGGTGTAGGATCGATGCGCAGCCACTCTTTAGTCTCAAAGTCATATATCTCGGCCCACGCATGGGCATCGCTGTTACGCACCACAAAAAAGTTTTCGACCGAGTTCCAACTTCCGCCGACGAATCCAACAACCATTCTCGCCGGATAGCCTGCCTCGCGTGCCAGCAGAACAAATGCGCCGGCATACAGCTCGCAGTGCCCGGCGCTGCCACTGTTAAGCCAATTCACAATTGGATCACCGGCTCCCTCAATTCCGTCCGGTTTCAGCGAATAGCGGAAGTTAGACTGCAAATGAGACAGGACGCGCTCACTATACTCAGCAGTCGATAACTCTGTATTGCCAATAATCTTGGTGTTCAATTTCGATAGCAACATTTGATCCGCTTCATCCAACCTCAGATTCAAAGTTGTTAAAGGGTAGTCGGACATTTGCTCTTTTACATGATCGCAGCCGTTTGAATAACAATTGAACTGTTTGTTTTCATGGCTTGAAGCCAGAGCACGCAAGTTCCATACCGGATTGTCAATCTGGTAGGAAAAAGTGCTTCTTTGCACGCTGTCCAGACCAATCACATGTAAATCCGGCAGTAGTTGAACTTCGTATTCTTTAGTAAATCGAATTGACTGAAACAGAGTTGGCAGCGGCAAATACTCGCTTACCCCGCCTTCAAAGTAAAAAGTCCACTGCTCTCTTTTTTGCGGGACAGACGAAACGCGACCTGGCACCCACTCGGATAATTCCCTGACCTTTCTTTGTCTGCGGAAGCTGCCTAGCTCCTTTGATAAGCTAAATGCACCAGACTCGTAACGATCCAGCACAAGAATGCGCCAGTATGGTAGAAAGTTGATTGACGCCAGGTTTGGCCCATCGATGCGTAAGGCTACGCTGCGGTCTTCAGTGATTTCGGAAACGGAACTTAAGCTGACTGTATCGCTAAAGCCGGAGCGCGGCTTTGCCTCCATCTGCATGAAAGGAATCGTCTGTCCCAGATCAAAACGTGGAATTAGAATAAAGACCCCTGTGGATACAAATACAACAAAAGCGAACAATAAGCCACAAAGTAAAAAAGCGCGAAAATCAAGTACATGCCAAACTCTTTGAATCAGCCTCTTAAAGCTGAACTGATTCCAGTTTATTGGATAGTTTATTGATTCAGGTCCTCCGTCCAAAAGACAGACAATCAACAGGAAAACCATTGCAATCGGAGCAAACAGCAAAATGTGGACTGCAAATAGCAACGAAACGGTAATCGCTCCGGAAACAATGATGCTGAATAGACATAATAGAAGCATTTGCAGATCTTCACGCTGGTTTCGTGGCGCCAGCGTTCGATAGAGAATCAACAAAATCACCATGCGCATCAACGGCGAAACTAAATTGGTAAATCCCGCAGCGAAGTCTAACAGTACCAGAATTAAAATTAAAGGCGCAACAAAACGACCCCAGAATGACTCTGGAATCGAATGCACCCATTTTGGCTTCAGTAGAGCAATACCCATCGCGGATATCAGAACAAAGTTCAATCCGAGTCCAAGCAGATCTAAACCATTGAGCGCCCAAAGCGAAATCAGCATCAAAACGCCTCCAGTCAGCCACTTAATCTGATGCAACTCATTTATCGTCAGCTTGGCCTGCATAATTTCCCTCCAAGTAAATTGCGACTCCATCCTGCCCCAGAGGTCCGAACGTCAAGCTGTTAGGTTTCTGGCTTAGAAATAATTTGGATGGTCTCTTCTGTAGCCCCAGCAAGGACAAACGATCAAAAAACGCGTGCAGGTCATGCAATGTTCGTATCGGCATGTGCGTAGAATCGTTTATCTGAACAGATTCTAATTGCCCACGATGAAAAAAATCCTCTGCTAACGAACAAACCAACGAGCACAGTTGCTCAAACTGTTCGTCATTCCATTTGGATGCGTCCGAGTCCATACACAAATGATAGCCACTCTCCCCTTCCTGCGCGAGTTGTCGAATCATAAGACGTCTTGAACGCGCAGTAGCCTTCCAATCAACAAAACGCGGCGCATCGCCGTATTCATAAGATCTTATGTTGAGCAGGTCACTTCCCTGCCCTGGCTGCTTTTTCGTAGAGCCGGTTTTCGTCCGTTGACCGCTGCCGGATGCAGAAAACGTATACGCTACGCGAGCAGGCCAGACAAATACCGCAGTGTTTACACTACCGCCAATGGTCTTTTGCAAAAAGCCAAAAGGAAACTTTGACTGTATCCCTAGAAGCCGAAGCTTGAATTGACCTCTTTTTGAGGAATTGAGAACCCATTTTAATTTGCAGGATTCACCGGGGTTGAGCGTATTCTGCGAGTAAACGGTTTCTTCGTCAGTAGTCGCCTCAAATTTTAACAGGACACAAAGCCCCATTGATGGAAAGACTCTCTTGGTATTTACCAATTCAATTACAGCTGTATCGACCTGATCTACTCTAAGGCGCTCGGGCGCTCTTAAATGCCAACTTAATTTCTTAAAATTAATCAACGAAAGGATACCGCTTAAAATCAAGCTGCCAAGCAACAGCGACAACGCCAGAAACAGAATATTGTTTGCTGTGTTGTATGCCGCAAGACCGAGACCAAGCGAAACAACAATCAGACACCAACCTGTCAGTGTCATCTTGGTCCGCAACAATCGGGAAGGTAAAATTTGTCTCAGAAATAAGGGCACTACCCGTGACTCGCGATGCCGTGTTGTTTCAAAAAAATCCGGATCTGTCCAGTCGTGCCAGTTCTTCAGCTCTGAATCTGAATGTAGCATTGTCTAAAATTCGAGAACTCAGTTCAGACAGGCGCTGAAGTTGCCTCTAATATATCATTCAACGAGGCCTCAATTGACTGCTGTTCTTGCAAAGGATCCGGGCTGGGAGTTTTCAGAGACAATCGATGACTTAAAACAGGTATTACCAGTTTTTCAATATCTTCCGGTATCACATATGTGCGCCCCTTTGACAAAGCACGTGCCTGCGCGGCAACCTTCAAGGAAAGCGTCCCCCGGGGACTGGCTCCGGAGCGAAAGTGTTCGTGCTGACGTGTCGCACTAATCACCCTTAAAATATAATCATACACCGTATCTTCAATAAAAACCTCACGTACGTAGGATTGAAGTTTAATAATCTCTTCGTGTGAGATGACTGCATCTGCTTCAAGATGATCGTAGTGTAAATGTCCCCGCTTAAGTATCTCCATTTCGAAGTCATGTTCTGGATAGCCCATGCTAATGCGCATCAAAAAACGATCCATCTGGCTGTCTGGAAGTGGGAACGTGCCTTCATAATCAACCGGATTCTGTGTGGCAATCACCATAAAAGGAGGCTGTATATCGTAGGTTTTTCCATCGACCGAGAGCTTTCCCCGCCCCATCACTTCCAGTAGACTGGACTGGGTTTTCGGCGTCGTTCGATTAATTTCGTCAGCAAGAACAATATTCGCGAAAATAGGTCCTTTTTTAAATATAAACTCCTGCTCTTTCTCGTTGTAAATAGGCACGCCGATAATATCGGAAGGCAACATATCACTGGTGAACTGTATTCGCGAAAACAAACAATCGATTGAGCGAGCGAAGCAGTAAGCTAAGGTCGTCTTGCCTAAACCCGGCAAATCTTCAATCAAAACATGACCACCCGCCAGAAGACAAATAATCACACTATCCACTTCATTCGTCTTCCCTCGAATTGTTTTTTCAATGGCCCCGCGAAGCTTGCTTATAGTTTCCAGGGCATAAGAGGAGGGAATTGGAGTATCATTCTGCATAGTAATAGTAGTGTTAAAGCAGTTTGCTGAATCAAAGATAGCTATATGAAAGTCGCGCTATGGAAGTTAAGCTCATTTTCTTAAAATAGATTCTGCTGTCTGCTTTCCAGAAATGACCGCGCCTTCGATCGACGCAGACCATTGATGATCGCCACAAATCCAGATGTTGTTGTGCTTCAGAAATCCTCTAGGCTGGCCAGTTTGCTCTGGTTTTGGAAGTTGCTCCGGAAGCGCCCGAACAATTCGATCAGTGCGCAAGTGTTTCCAATCATTTACAGCGGGGCCAAACCAGCCAACCAATTCTTTTTGAACCTTCTCCTCTAACGATGATTCTTTGGGCAAACTCAGGACAACCACCGACAGCAAAGCTTTACCCGCACATGCATAGCCAGGCGCTACATCAGAAAGGACGCTGACAGAATTCACAAGACCTTCCCCGGATCCGTTCAAACAGATGATCGCTTCATTAATCGGTGATGTGTCTGCAGCGAAATAAAGCGTAGTCACCGAACGCCAGCTCGGTTCAACAAACCTGAAATCCGGCAAAAGCGTTCCCACTGCCGAGGCATCTGTAGCAATTACGGTCGCGCTTCCGGAGATGCGCTCCCCACTTTCCAGAACAACTGCCTGAGGTTCAACCGATGCAACTTTTGTATTCAGATGGACAGCATCAGGTAATAATTGCGCCGCAAGCTGTCTAGGAATCTCCCCCATACCCTGCGCTGGCAAAGTAGCCCTGCCTTGAGTAAACATCTTAAATGTAAACTCAAACATGCGACTGGAAGTGCGCAACTCACGCTCCAGGAAAATCCCTCCATAAAAAGTCCGAAAGAAAGAGTCTATCATAGAGTCAGAAAACCCAAATGATCGCAGATAAGTTTCTGTGGACTGATCTTCTCTTGATGCAATCGACTCCAGTGAACTTCTTTGCAACTTCGTGCGCAAGAGCCCTACCCGCAATTTATCGATAAAATTCCCCACTGGTGCAGTGAAACCAGACCAAAGGCTTTCCGGATGACGGAATACATCCATCAGGCGATGAAGCTGGTTATCACGAAAAACGTGGGCGCCAGACTTAAATGGTTTCAGGTCAAGCATCTTTAAATCGAGTAACTTACCCGTTTCAGGATAAGCGTCCAAATAGACCTGGAAACCACGATCCAACAAAAAACCATCGACATTATCTGTCTGCACGCGACCTCCCACCTTTTGATCGGCTTCCAAAACGCGGACAGATAAACCTGCTCTATGTAAATGAACGGCACAGGATAGTCCAGCCATACCAGCTCCGACAATTAATACTGGTAGGTGATCTGAGTCGTCTTGTAACATAATCATGAATTCGAGCCTAGAGGTAGCCTGATGCGAATTGGACCTTTTACAGTGTCGATATCAGTAACGACTCCCTTTTGGCAAATCTCAACCTTGTTTTGTTTCGACATTTTACCAGCGATCTCACGAATCTCTGGCATCCAGTTGCGCCAGTCCTTTCCAAATACAAGGCGTGCGGCTTCACTCGGACAGATCGATGCGCTGGGTTTGCGAGCCTGTAAAAGGTTTATAATAGTTACCTCAATCGTTTTACCTATATCCAATTCGCTATGATTTGAGAGTGTCTCCATAAGATTTTGCAGGCAGCGTCTTTAATCGAATTGAACGTTGCGTCCATGTTGTTGCTTAAAACGTTTACGATGCTTGGTTACGCGTCCACTTACACGAGCTCGCCAACGACGAAAGCTGCCTGGTTTTAGCTCGCGACGCATCATTTTTATAACGTCGGATTCACTTAGACCGATACGCTCGCGGATCTGCTCAAAGGAACAGCGATCTTTCCAGGCCATCCGAATGACAGCATCGATTTCTACACCCAACTTTTCTTTAGATTGTTTAGCCATCCAGATTCATCTCCGTTTGCGTACTCGTTTGTTTTTTCACGCGTCTTGGGCGATTCCGAGTCTCCGAACTTTTTCGACTGCCATGACGCTGCATAACTTCTTTTGCGTGGTTCCAATAATCATC
>CAZUYZ010000041.1:0-2866 GCA_964624365.1 uncultured Puniceicoccaceae bacterium | reverse complement strand
CTGGAACATTACTTTTGCAGGAACCCTTGCCGGTCAGGATGTTGAGCTGTTAGAGGTAGATGTCACACCTGCTGAAGCTGAGGTTCAGGTGGATGAAACAGAGCCTGCTATTGCTGCGAGTGTGAATGAATCATTGTCGATCATCGTAAGCGAACCTTACGATGCCACGGGTACATTTAACCTGAAGGCCGCTGATTTAGTCGCAGAAGTTAACTTCGTAACAGGTGGCCAGACTCTAACCAACGAGACGCGTATCAAAGGCGCATTGGTTTCACTATTAAATACGTCACCGAACAACATTTCGGTTAAGTTCGATCAGAATACAGTTAACGACCACAAGTATGATGTGACATTTATCAACGATCTCTCCGGACAAAACATAAGTGCAGTGTCTGTTGAGGATAATCTGGAAGATGGCAGTGTCCGCATTGAATTGAACGCAGACGGAGTTTCTGCCAGCGATGAAACGCAACAGATTGTCATTAACACAGCAAATGACGGAACTTTTACTTTAAGTCTTTCCTCCAAGGGAAATACTTACACAACCGCAAATGTAAGTCTGAGTGCAGACGCTGCACAGGTAGAGGAAGCACTAAATGAGTCGTTCTCAGCTATGGGAGCAACGGTCAGCGTGGTTGGCGCTGCGAAGGATTGGAGCATTACTTTCGGTGGAAGTCTTGCCCGCACAGACGTAGCCGATCTGCAAATTGATTTAACCATTGATAGCATTGAGTCGACAGTAGAAGTGGTTGATACTATCGTCAAAAGAGTGCCCAACCTGTTGGGTGCGACTCTCGATATCGTTGCATTGAATGCAAATGTAGATTCTGACGAAGATGGTAACATCGACCCTGTAACCCTGGTCATTGATGATGTCGTCGATGATTTATCCTTGTCCGGAATTATTGGCCTGGCCCAAATTACACCCGCAGGAGCAACATCCGCACGGTACACAGCAGTGACGATGAAAGATGTCACAGTAAGCGCTTCAACTGCCAATGCCAGTGACTTTGGTCTGACCGGAGACCTGACAATAAATAATTTGAAATACAATGGCGCAGCCAGTGGCTTTGATCGCCTGGACTGGATTAATGCTGTCGATATTAATGGAGATGGAGAATTCGAAGCGCTCGACCCGGGCGCTTCGTTGCCAACACCCATTGATCTGACGATCAATTTCCCTTCGACATTTCACTTTGAGTTAGGCGGCAGCATTAGCGGTAACGAAGGCACAGGTCCTGTATTAGTAGCCGGACCGATCACCATAGGCGGTAGTACTAGTTTTGCAGTTGCACGCTGGACTGTCGATGTCGATACCAATAGTAATGGCAGTGTTGATTTGCTCAATGCTACCTTGGACAGCATCGCGCTGGATACCGGAGCAAACAATGTTTCGCTGGAAATTGATAACGTAATTGAATTATCACTGTCCGGAACGATTGGACTTGCTTACATTAAACCAGCAGGGGAAACAGAAGCGCGTTATACAGCGCTGATGATGGGTGATGTAAATATTACAACCGACAGTGTTATTGCTGACTTTGGTTTAAGTGGTACGCTGACAGTTGATAATCTCAGATACAATGATGCAGCAACAGGCTATGACCGATTGGACTGGACACGTGCGTTCGATGTCAATGGAAACAATATCTATGAAGAGCTTAACCCGGGTGCGCTTCTACCTTTACCGATAGATTTGACTCTCGATCTGCCCGGCACGGAACACTTTTTAATTGCCGGCAGCATTACCGGCACGCCTCTTGTTCTTGCGGGTCCAGTCTCGATCAGTGGCAGCGCAAGTTTTGCTTTGACTCGCTGGACTGTGGATGTGGATACCGATGGTGACGGCAGCGAAGATTTGCTGGGCGCGACCTTCGATAGTATCGCACTGGATGTAAGTAATGCGAATCTGTCAGTAACTGATTTTGCTACTTTGACAGTAACTAGCGGTTATCTGGGTCTGGCTTATCTGACTGCATCCGGAGACACCGAAGCACGTTACGCGGCACTGACGATGTCAGACGTAGTCGTCAGCGCCTCCACAGATCTTGGCGACTTTGGCTTGTCTGGCACGCTGGAAGTCGACCGCCTGGAGTACAATTATGCAGCGGAAGGCTTTGATCGTCTGGATTGGACGAAAGGGGTTGATGTCAATAACGACGGCTTCGCGGGCATTCTCGATCCCGGCCAGCTATTAACCACACCGGTAGACCTTTCTCTGGACTTTCCAGCGACCGAACATTTTTTGATTGCCGGTAGTATTTCTTCTGCCCCGGAGGATACACCTTTCTTAACCGTTGGAACCATTACACTCGAAGGCAGTGCTGAGTTTGCCCTGACACGTTGGATTGTGGATGTCGATACCGACGGTAACGGTACAGAGGATCTGCTAGGTGCCCAACTGGACAGCATCGCGCTGGATGTAACCGATGCGAAGCTTTCGGTCCCCGGACTGGCAACCCTTGAGGTAACTAGCGGTTATCTGGGTCTGGCGTATCTGACTGCATCCGGAGACACCGAAGCACGCTACGCGGCACTGACGATGTCGGATGTAGTCGTCAGCGGATCTACGGCAACCGCAACTGACTTTGGCTTGAGTGGCATACTTGAAGTGGATCATTTGGAGTACAATTATGCAGCCGAAGGCTATGATCGTCTGGATTGGACGAAAGGGGTTGATGTCAATGATGATGGCTTCGCGGGCATTCTAGATCCGGGTCAACTATTGCCCACGCCAGTAGACCTTACCCTAGACTTCCCAGCGACCGAACATTTCCTGATCGCCGGTAGCATTACCGGCACACCGCTATTGTTGGCTGGACCCATTCGCATCGAAGGCAGCGCGGAGTTTGCCCTGACTCGTTGG
>CAZUYZ010000040.1:0-13645 GCA_964624365.1 uncultured Puniceicoccaceae bacterium | reverse complement strand
AACAGCGCGAAGCTTGTAATGATTGATGGTTTTGGAAAAACGCCGTTTATCAAGCTTCCATTTCAGAATAGACTCATGAAACTGCACTTGAGGCGTAGGTTGAAAAATTTTGATTATCGAGTGCAGTTGATTAAAAAACGTAAAGCTGCAAACGATGGCCCGATAAGTCGTATTAACAACTTAAGACGGCAGATATGAATTTTTGGATCAAATTGTTTAAGAACCTACTCAAGGCCAGATGGCTCATGATCCTTAAAAAATTGTCTTCTTGCCCCTCGGAACTGCCCTGGCATCTGACCAAAATCGATAGCTTGGTAATTTTCCAGAGCAAGATCGTAAGCCATTACAGTGGCAGTAGGGCCTAAAACAATTAAGATCAGGTACTTTTCCTTATCATATTTGCGAACTTGCCCTATTAAGCTGTCATATTCTGAAAAGGCATTTTTGGGCGGTCCGTAAATATACGAGACCGAGCGACAGTTATTAAACAATTCGTCCTCGAACTTGAAACGGCTGTTATTGCCAACCACAAAAACAACATCCCGATCTTCCCAAATTTTTTTGATTGCACGTACTTTTCTGAGAAACTCTTTTGCCGTGGGAGCGCCGACGTTGCGAAAAACACAGGCATCGGCATATGTTCTGTCAGATTCAAAAAGCTGGAGAATTCTGTTGTTAAACCGAATAATAAATTTCTGCCATATTAACGATAATTCTTCAAAAGACCTTGCTGGAAAAATTGCCACGACAACACGGGGATCTTTTGACTCCAAAACTTCTTTCATGCGCTTGCTAAGTCTGGGATCAATGTCTTGAAAGGACTTTTGACGCTCACCCATCATTACTCTGAATTCACCGTCGCCGAACCGTGTGATGCTGAGTTTTTCTTCTGTAAGGTACTTTAAAGTTTCATTTTCCAAGATTACTTTTGGATATGCCTCCATGAACGTTTCAACTTCAGGTCGGAATATACGGACTATTTGCTTATCTGCTGCGTTACGGATGTGTTTTCTCCATGAAGCTATTGGACAAAAAAATACTAAAAACTGACTGCTCCTTCTTATTAAGAAACGGAAATAACTTTTCCATTTATGTTGAGTAAATCTGATCATTGTTTTTAAAAGCGCATAAAGCTTGTAGCCATTTAGGCAAAACGTGGAGTAGCTAAATATTTTTGAATCACATTAATTTATGGGAAAAGAATTTGAAATTAACGTCTGTATTTGCACGTATTTGCGTTCGAAATATTTGGAAGAGTGCCTTGAAAGTCTGTTAGATCAGATGTCTCCTCCCAAAACTATTTTTTCTATTACCGTTATTGACAACGACATAAATCAATCAGCCAAATCTTTAGTTAGTCATTTTCAAGTTCAAAACAAAGTTACAATACACTATTTCTGCGAAAAAAGTAGGGGTATTCCTTTTGCTAGGAATCGAGCATTAGATGAAAGCTTAAAGTTAGGTGTAGATTACATAGCATTTATCGATGATGACGAGCGGGCATCCTCTGACTGGCTGAGTACTCTTTGTGCATGTTTGTATTCTTACCCAAATCCGGTTGTCATTCATGGTCGTGTGGTTCCGGAGTTTCCTGAAGGTACGTCTAAACATATGTGCGATTTGCTCTTCACAAAAAAAAATCGACAGACTGGTACTCAGTTACAAACCTGTGCAACTGATAACGTAATTTTTCCATCCCTAGTGGTGAGCAAATTTGGGCTTTACTTTGATACTTCAAATCCTCTTTCAGGAGGTACGGACACTAAGTTTTTTCTCGAAGTTAATGAGCGAGGAATACCCATTTATGAATGCGCTGAAGCAATCGTTTTTGAAACTGTTTTTTCTAGTCGTTTAAAATTAAGTTGGATTATGAGTCGGAAGTATCGTTCAGGTATCACTACAGCATGGAGGCGCTCAAAAGAGGGTCATTCTAGGACAATTTTGGCCTTAAAGACATCAATTGATATTTTACTTCGGACTTTTTTGATTCTTATTTTCACCCTTTTTCTACTACGAGTTCCAAGAAATAAGCAATTACTGAAATTCGCACGTTCTACAGGTATCTTAGCCGGAATTTTTGGCCATAAAGTTAATAGTTATGCAAAGGTTGATGTCTAGAAATCCAGTTGGTTAATCTTATTTAGATAGAAGTGAAGCATAGGCTAATTTTATCTTGTCCATTTGTTTTTGTTTTGAAAACAAGCTTAGCCGTTTTTTAGCATAAATAAGGTTATTTTTTCTAGAAATGTTTGAGTGATAAAAATTCAAAAGTGCTGAGTAAAGTTCATCGCTGTCTGCTGGCTTTACCAAAGTTGAAAATTCGCTTCCTTCTCCAACAACTTCTGGAATTCCCCCACTGCGACTTGCAATCACTGGGAGACCGCAACTAATTGCCTCTAAAATGGAAATTCCAAATGCTTCGCATTGGCCGGTTGCTTCGTCATATATGGACGGCTGAACATATACGTTTTGCAAAAATAGTATTTGAGGTATCTTTAAGTGGTCAATAAAACCACTGAATTGAACAGAGTCTTCAATCTGTAGATTTTTTACCAATGCTTCCAAGTCCTTCCTTTCCGAACCATCGCCAATAAGGGTTAGCATGCAATTAACTTGTTCTTTTTTAATTAGATGTGAAACCGCTTCTATTAAATAGCGTTGGCCCTTCCATTTAACTAAACGGCCAATACAGGCAATACGATAAATTTCACAATTTTGCGTCGTCTTTTCAATCGCTTGCTTATCTTCTTTTAATTTAAAGTTGTCGGAAATCGAATATGCAACTTTACGAATTTTTGTATCCGGAATTCCAATCTTAACTAATTCCTCAAACATGAAATTGTTTGCTACTGTGAAATGAGTCCGAAAAGTTTCACTAAAGTTAATCAAAGATGTCCTCTTTTTATCAGACTGTTTTGCCGTTTTTAGGAGATCTGTACCGTGAATAGACACTAGAACAGGAGTCTCTAAAGGGTAATATTGTGAATATGGAATTAGAAGATCCCAGACCGTCCAGGCAAAATGAGCATGAATAAGCTGTGGATTCAATTTGTTGATTAGTTTGTGTAAATTTCCTGAAACTTCCTGTTGAGCATTACCCTTGAAGTATAAAAATCGCATTAACCGTCCCAAGATGTCGCGTCTCTTCGATACGGAGACGACCTCTCGGCAGTTTCTTTCTCCAGCTAAAACTCTTTTTCTGTAAAATCCCACAATATGTAACGAGTCTGAGGAACTATTTTCTAGCGAATTTATGAGGTCGTAAATGAATGTCTGAGAAGGTGGGGAAAAGTCTTTAATTAAATGTAAAATACGGTCAGACATAGCTAATATGGTTTAAGGTAGATGCAAATATCTAGGAGATAAAAATAAATATAGAGCAAGTAGCCTGAGGAGTTTCTTTAGACATGATGATGCATGGTCGATAAGCTGACCAGAAGTTACAATTGTTGTCTAATTTCTTAACTCGTTTTTGAAGTACTCTAATACCAAAGGTACTGATATTTCATGTTTTGTATCTTCTGGGGCCTTAAACATGACTGCATCAGCAAATCCTCCTTGAACATACCTATTTTTAATAATTTTAAATGCTTTATGGGCATCTTCTGAGTAGAAGGTATCGTTTTTTCCATTAACATAAATCGCTGATCTCGGAAAAATATTTGCTGCAATATCTGCCATATCAAATTCATTAATAATATTACTAATGTTATTGCATGTGTGATGATTGCCTCTTGATCCAAAAGTTGTTTTATAACTGCCAAGGTACCCTTGTACAAAAGTCGCTCTTACTCTTTCATCAATTGTGCTGGTTAACAAGCTCAAAGCTCCACCGGTAGAAACTCCCCCAACACCCGGAGAGCTACTTGTGTATTTTTTGTCAATTACCATATTTAAAAGAAATAAAGCGTCGGTAGTGATTTCACCATACCATGATCCTCCAACCATTCGTGCTACAGCATCAATCCTCATATGATCCCCTAGGTATGACAACTTTCCCATACCTCTGTTTTCCATAACAAAAACAAGAAAACCATTTCTTGCTAAACTAAGGCCAACGCCCTTTTGATATGAGGTTTCGTTAAATGTCACTTCGTCCATGTTTCCATGTCCCGAAAAAAGGACAACGGTTGGATATGTCTTATTCTTTTCAAAATTATTTGGGAGAATTTCGTAAAAAGGTATTTTCACCGAATCATAACTTACGAATTTTCCTTCATAATAATTGGTTCCGGTGATTGATCCTTCATTTGTTATCTCGTAATCAACAGATTTTTTAGTGCTTTTGTGAAGATGAATGCCAAATACTCGAATAATATCATCGGCTGTAATTTGCTTTGGGGTGTTAATCGCACCCAGCTGATTGTATAATCCAATGTTTCCCCTAGAAAATAAATCGATTAATTTGTCGTCTTTTTTAGCGACATGTTTTTCGAGGGATTGATTTTTTGCGTTTTGCAATCCCAGAAAAGACATTAGCCTTTTAAGGGCATTTACTAAGTCTCTTTCTTTTTTCATCATTTTATCCGAGCTAAGACTTTCGCAAGGACATTAAAGTTTTGTTTATCAAAGTGCTGGATGTGCCTTCAGTGTAGGGGAAGTAAATGACTTTACACTCAACTACTGCCAAGCCCTCCTCATATACTTTCCACTTAGGTGTATCATACCAATCATCACCTACAAACAAATAGTTTGCATGGTTTTTTTTTGCTGCTGCGGCCTTATCCATATTTTTCTGTGGTATTGCTACATCTACATACCTGCAAGAACGTACTACTTCAATGCGATCGTGATATGGGATCACTGCGTGTTTTCCTTTGTATAATACCAATTCGTCTACTGTCACGCCGACAACAAGTTTGTCGCACATTGCTCTTGCATTACGCAGTAGATTTACATGACCGATGTGAAACAAATCAAACACGCCACTTGTATAACCAATAGTCATTTTAATATCTTTAAATTTTGTTCAAACCATAACTCATATGAAGACAGTGATTTGGAGTTGGAGAATACTTTTGTCAAATCTACTGGAAATCCAACTTTTTTTTCGTAGGAAAAATCAAGCCCCTTGAATGGAATAGTTAATTCTCGCAATGGAATTTTTCCGAGCGTTCCAGTCATTAGTTTATCAAAACTATATTTTATTGCCTTTTCAAATACATGATGATTGGCAATAGGTTCTCTTCCTTCAACACCTGCCGCCATAAGTGAGAAATCTAAACGTCTGAATAAAATCGGCAAATGATACTTTATAAAAAAGTAACGAACTTTCTCGAATGGCTTAAGAAAATCTAATTTGTTGAATAGTTTAACAAAGCGTGAATATGTTGCTGAATCTTTGTGTGGAACTGTGTAACAGTAAATGCTTAGAAATGTGTCTAAATTAAGATTCTGCATGCTTGCAGCCCAATTAAATATTCGATCATACCCACCAAAAAACTCATCTGCTCCCTCGCCAGAGAGTAAAACTTTTACTCCGTCTTTAGCTGCAACGTTTGCTATGCAGTATAGTAAGACTTCATTTGGAACTGACATAGGTTCACCGCGTAAGGTCAATAAACGCTCAAAGCAATTCCTATATTCATTCACATTGCACTCATGAATGGTTAAATTAGGAATATTCTGAGAGTTTAAATACGTAATGTCCTCGTCGTCCTTGAAGCCGATGGTGTATAGGCGCTCAAAGTCTGCAAAATTATAAATGAGATGACTGTCGATACCACGGCTCAATAATAGCCCAATTTTCGCATCAGCAACTAGCCGGCTTTCAATCCCTTTGCGTATACTAAATTCAAGTTCTACAGTTGAAACATCTTCATATTTTTGAAAGTAATCCAAGCAGTCGAAGTATTTACCATGCTTTAGACACGTTCCAGGCTCAATAGATGCGACACCCTGAAAGTATGAACCACTAAAAATCGGTGCACGAGTGGAGTAGTATTCTTCTATTGCATTTGGATTAACTGATAATGAAAAAAGATTCTTTAAAACAATCGGTTCAGAGGAAAAAGAGATGCAGTCTTTGTATTTGTAATAAAAAAGAGGCTTTACACCAAATTTATCACGACACGCATATTCTAGAAATCCGGAAGAATTAATGTAAACAAATGCAAAGAATCCATCCAATTCATTTATGGTCAAATGATCTGAAGCAATTAAATCGCTGAGCAGTTTGGTGTCGCTAGTATAATCTATATTAAAATATTTTTTTCCAAGTTCCTTAAAATTTAGAATTTCACCATTGAAGATGAGCATTCCGCCAATTTTATTTATAATAGGTTGGTTGCTGTCCGAGCTAAACTCAATAATAGATAGCCTTGAGTGATATGCTTTCCATCCATTGTGTTCAATCAAGCCAGATGAGTTGTCAGGACCTCTAAATTGTAACCCATTTTCTATTGTTCTGCTATGTCTTTGATTTATTCTGAAATCGTTAGAAACAAAAATACCACACATGTTATTCTTTAATTATCGTTTAGGGCCAATTTAGTGCATTGCTATCACCTTTTAGCCTTTAGTTATGTTTAAAATAAAAAAAATTAAAACGTTAAAACGACTCATCAGGTATAGACTGAATAGGATATCAAATGCACGTCGGGTAAAAGGTCTACGCAGCAGGGAAAAAATCAGAGTAGGGTTTTTCGTCTTGAATCGTAGCATGTGGAAATGTGATTCAGTTTTCAAAGCTATGCTTAAGGACGAGTATTTTGAACCTGTTATCCTGATTTGTCCATGCACAAAAGAAGGTACAAAAAAGATGCTCAATGATATTGAGGAAAATGTAAAATTTTTTAGCGGCAAAGGATATCCAGTTGTTAGTTCATATAACAGGAAGACAGGGGATTGGGTAGCGGTTGACTCATTAGCATTGGATCTGATTTTTTTCGCAATTCCTCATCCGGATACGTTAGCCGAATATTATTCGAAAGCCTTTCGAAAGCATTTATCCGTTTATGTGCCTTACGCTCACCAAGTATCTAAGTACGATAATTATACGTTTCAGTACAATCAGGTATTTCACAATATGATGTGGAAAATATTTGCACCCCATAAATATGATTTAGAAATATTCAAAACCCACGGCGCTATCCAAGGAACAAATGTAGTTTTAACAGGTTATCCTGCGATAGAACCTTTTATAGATGGAAGCAAAGTAGCGAATGATCCTTGGAAAAATCAACCTGATCGTAAGGTACGTATTATTTTTGCACCACATCATACTATTTGTTCACCCAAACTTCCATACAGTACATTTCTTGAATTTTCAGAGCATATGAAGTTTTTGGCAGAAAAGAATCAAAAAAAGGTGCAATGGGCGTTCAAGCCTCATCCTCACCTTAAAAAAAATTTGTATAAACATAAAGAATGGGGAAGACAAAAGACAGATGCTTACTTTGATTTTTGGGCCTCATCTTCTTTTAGTCAGTTGGAAGAGGGGAATTATTATGACTTGTTTAAATGCTCAGATGCTATGATACATGATAGTGGTTCATTTCTAGCCGAGTATCTTTACTTACAAAAGCCAGTTATGTACCTGGCAAAATCCGATCGCGTTATGTCATTTCAAAACAAATTTGGTAATAAAGCATTTAATGATTGTATCATAGGAAGGTCAAAGGAAGACATTACAAGTTTCATCGAAAATCTACTTACAAGCAAAGTAGAGATTAAAACCACTTTTTTTGATAACGAACTAAAGCCATATTTTGAGGGCTCTTTGCCTTCTCAAAAAATTGTTTGGGAAATTAAGAATTGTATAACTGGTTGATAATTAGTTTTTGCTGAAGGGATTTTTGAAATTTTCAGGAATTTTGTCTAACTGTCATCTACAAACTACGTACAACAGCTTTTGCGACTCCCTGTATCAATAGTTCGTTTACCGGATATAGTTCTGGATAGCTTTCGTTTTCAGCTTTGAGGTAGGGTGGTTCACCTTGTTTGTGGATGTATCGTTTAAGGGTGGTTTCTCCATCGATTAAGGCAGCGACAATATCTCCATCGCGAGGTTCGCGGGGCTCTATGATCACATTATCACCATCATAAATTTCAGCGTTTATCATGCTTTCGCCGCGCACTTGAAGGGCAAAATTTCTGTAGCGTCCGAATGCCCCGGCGGTTTGCATATCGACCTGTAGTTGACTTACTTCACCCGCAGGTTCGACTCGGTCCGGATAGCCGGCGGCAATGGAGCCCATGACCGGTATGCTAACCACATCAGTTACATTGTTGGGAATGGTTGGCATTTTAACGATCTTGGGGCGATTGATCCGAAATGTCCGGGCTTGCCCTGGAATGCGCTGTATGTGGCTTTTTTTCTCCAGCGCGCGAAGATGACCCATAACTGCGTTGGTGCTTTTGAAGTCAAATGTTTCCTGAATTTCGCGAATACTGGGCCAATAGCCATTTTCTTTTTCATGTTTCTCAATGAAATTGAGGATTTGCTGTTGTCGCTGCGTAAGTTCTTTCATGGTGCACAATCGTTTACGTGAACAAGTGAGCATTTGTCAAGTTTAAGCATGAAGTGGATCAAAATCGATTTTTGCCCCAGAGCAGGGTGTATGTTCTGGTAGAGATATTGAGGCATGATAAACCTTAAGGGAAGGAGTTAGAAGTTCAAGTTTATCAGTAATACTTTAGCCGCATCAAGGCGACTTTGCTAACGACGTGCTTCACGTTACCATCTTTGTGCCTGAACTTCCAGTTGTTGTTCATTGTTCAAACCCTGAAAATCGTCGCAAAAAAAGAAACTCCTCTGAACCAATCCAACATCTGGAAACAAAACTACCGGAACATTTGACCGGCAAGTCAGCACAAAATTAACCTTTGAGCTATTTTTCTATAGCCGCTTGCATGATCAACCGCTCAACGAATATTTACAATTCCTGAAGTACCGTTTAACTGCAAAGTAAGTTCGGATTGCATTTTAATCGTGTTGATGCAATAGAAAGCACGATGAAAGAACACTTTAAGAGTAAAGCATGCAATGAACCGTGTGAAAAAGTCATCCGAGCCCGTAGGATCATTATAGTCTCTGCGGTTTTCTTTGCAGCATTGCCTCTTCTGTTGGCTTGGATAAGTGGCTCGCTGCGCTTTTAAAACTGTTCAGTAGAAAATAGCACAGTCATGAAAAACAATATATTGATCATTCGGGTATTCTTCTTTCTCGTCTGCCTCCTCGGATGTGCACTCATTTGGTATCACACTGGCGCATGGGATTTGTGGCAAGTGATTGTGGTAGGAGTGAATCTGGCTTTGCTTGTTATATTAACAGACGTTTTGCTGGAGGGGTTTTCTCTACGTTCACTTTCGGCAGTCACTTTTGGCTTAGCTATCGGTGGGTTCATTGCCTATCTAATAACGAATTCGCCGCTATTTACTCCAATAAAAGGTGACCCGCGAATGGAGCAAACGGTGTACCTTGCAAGTTTGGTGCTCTATTTGGTGTCAATGTACCTAGCGACGATGATTGCACTGAGAGGAAAGGACGAATTTAACCTAGTAATTCCGTATGTTCGGTTTAGCGCACAGAATGTTGAAAGTTCGTTGGTTGTTGTCGATACCAGCGCATTGATTGATGGACGGATAGCAGCTGTATGTAAAGCGGGATGGATGGGGTATGCGCTTGTGATACCACGTTTCGTTTTGGATGAGCTGCAAGAAATCGCCGACTCGTCAGATCTGCACCGTAAGGAGAAGGGTCGAAAAGGGTTAGAGGTTCTAAATCAGTTACGTCAAATGAAGTCTCTGGATTTACGTATCCACGAAAGTGATGTTCCAGACGCAGAAGCAGTAGACTCAAAACTGGTTTTTTTGTCCGTACTATTGAAGGCAAAATTACTCACTACGGACTACAATCTCGCTAGAATGGCAGAATTTCACGAGATTGATTGGCTTAATATTACTTCTCTTTACAAGGCTTTAAATCAGGAGGTTGCCCTTGGCAGTGAAGTCAGTGTCGAGTTGGTTCGTGCCGGGAAGGATCCTGGGCAAGCGATAGGATATTTGTCAGATGGCTCGATGTTGGTTGTTAAGGACGGAAAAAGCATGATTGGCCAAACAGTTTCAGTCCAAATTGACTCGGTTGTTCCATCTGCTGGCGGTAAAATGATTTTTGGATCTATTCGGATAGGGGTGCATTCGAAAAAATGAAATTTAATTAAATTTCTTCTTGCTTTATATTAGTTATGTAGCTTGAGTAATTATGTTTAAGAATATTAAACATTAACGAATATAATAAATTAAAATTCAAAAAAGGAATATAATAATGAAAAATAAATCTAAAAAAGGTTTTACACTTGTGGAAATTATGATCGTGGTCGTCATCATCGGCCTTCTGGCTGCTTTGGCGGTGCCGGCGTTTTCTAGAGTTAGAACAGGCGCAGTTCAGACTACACTTGATAATGATGCTCGCCAACTATCTGGAGCTGCAAATCAGTTCTTCTTAGAGAATGACGCCAGCACGGTTACTGTTGCTCAGCTTGTTGGTCCTGGCCTATACATAGAAGAGTTAAGTCGCGGAGTCACCGCAACAGGTCCATTGGTCGCAGGTTCTACTGGTGCAGTTCCAAATACTTTCGGACTCTCTCATCCTAACTTTAACGGTGGTGCTGCAGTTAGTTACGTAGTTGATACTGGCAGAGAGGCGGCACCAGCAGCACCAGCGGCACCAGCAGCACCGGTAGTACAATAATTTGTACATTGATAAGGCCAAATTTTTTTGGTATTTCACGCGAATATCTCAGGAAATTTGGCTTACTTAATAAAAATTTTACAGAAGGCTGCGCACTTTCGAGCAGCCTTTTTTTTGTGTTCGCCCGGGAGGGCGCATCTGATTGACAATGACTATCATTTTCAACAGTATAAGAAATTGGCGTAAATAGAGCCTATCCCAGAAACCTGGATTTTCAGATTCCTTCAGAAATGTAAACAAACTGGTTTGATTTGAGCCAATTTGACCTTTAATCGCCAATTTGAATTGAGTTTCCGCTGTCTTCCGTGCAAGAGAGGAGGGCCAGCTAAAAATTATAAAGGTTGTTTTTTACAAAAATCGCCTAAATTTGGCATTTATAATCATTGCAAGCTATTCATGAATAAAGAGATACGTCCTGGGATAGGCTTTAAATAATACTGCATAAGAGGCCTGAAGAGGTTGATAGCTTCCCGCTATGGAGTTTATTTTCTAGGCAGTGTTTTACATCGGATAAACTGCAAACAACGCTGAGTCGCTCTTTTCCTCAGTAATGCCTTCTTCGGTTTCGATTCGACGGTGTTCAGCAGTACCATCAAGTTGTGTGCCGGGGTAATGAATTGAGCTTGCTGAATTCTTGCTGTTGCTGATTTCGCCCAGGCTTTCTGTTCCAGAAGCTTGCTTTTTACTTGATCGAAGATTTTTTCGATGTCCCAGCGCAGTTTATCCTTAAAACGGAGTTTACCCCTAAAAAACAGGGATTTTGTATTCCTTAATGTTGTATATCAATGAGATATGCGATTATTGACCATTTCAAAGCGGTGGCTATATTTTTGATGCCAAGCAATTTGAGGATTTTGGATTGAGATTCAGTCGGAGATGCCAAGATTTGATACTCGGTGTCTGCTTGTTTTACCGTGTTTACTGTTAAGGCCTTTAAGGTTTCTATTATGCTTTCCAGGCTCCATTGACGCTGAGCATGTTTGCCGTCATTGTCCAGTAAAGGCCTAAGGCGTCGCATCATGTGCCACTGCACATGATAGGCAAGCATGCATGCATAGGAAGATATGGCTGCCAATACGCTCATCCTTGCGATGCCAAATGGGGCGAACCTCAATGCTCGCATGCTTCAGATTACGAAACGCCTGCTCTACATGGGAAAGGCTTTTATAGGTGTTAACCACATCCTCTTTATCCATGTCTTCCTCTGTGGTGCGTATAACAAAGTACCCGTCAATTTTGGCTGTAGCAGCCAGTTTTTCCTGATCCCAACTCCAGTTCAACTGATGCTTCGTGGAAGATTTACCGTCCCCGGGGACTACTTCCCATTTTACAAAACGGCCCATCTTGTATTTCTGCAGCGCCTTTCCCACCCGCGAGCCTAGAACCTCAACAGTGGTGGCGCGCTTGTAATCGGCAATTTCATTGAGCCTGGATTCGGTCAACTCCATGAGTCGCTCCCGGGTAAGCTGATTTTCCTGTTTCCTGACAGGGTTATAGCAGACACAATAACGAATTTGAGGATTGTCCGGATCGCATATCTCATGGATATTTTGCTGGTCGAATAATTCCAATTCGAGAACTTCCTTGCTAACCAGCTCCTGAATCTGATGGTGTGATAGTGAAGTAACCGTATCAATCGAGTCGCTTTTGTCGTAATCATTAAGGCAGGTGCTTGTCAGCATGCCCCTATCTCCGACAAAGAGCACCTTCTCAATGCCATAGACTTTCCAAAGCTCTTCTATCTTCTGCGAAACAGTGGTCTCATCCTTGGTATTGCCGGGGAAGATTTCGACAGCCAATGGGCAGCCTTCTTTGTTGCACACCAACCCGACGACTACCTGCTTCTTGCCCTTTTTGCCCATCTCTGTTGTACCCAAAACGTACCAGTTCGCTGTCCTCGTACTGCCCTTCAAAATAGGTGCTGGTTATATCGTACAGGATCACTGAGGTCTCTGCGGATTGTTCAAATAATCTCTTCTGGATGGAGCGTTGTCGACCCAGCAGGCGATCCATGGGCTCATAGCAGTGTTTTTCAACATCAGGCCGGGTCATTACACCTGCCTGCTTCCATACCGAGGATACCTCATGCAAATTGCAAAGTCCCAATTTTGAGCTTTGGTAGGTCAGCTTGCCGGCAATCATCGCAACCACATCTTCAACTCATTGCTCTTTGCGCGAATACATGGCTTTACTCAGGCCAAGCTCTTCAATGATCAGGCGTATCGCAGCTGTGGTTCCGAATTCGCACGAATGGATGATTTCAACCGATTCGGCGCTAAAGGCCTCTTCTCTCATGGCAGCCTGAATGTTTTTAAGCTGAGCTAAGGTTTTGCCTTTTATTCGTCCGTAATTCTTATGTTTGATTTTCTTGTCCTCGGGATCCCAGTAAGTGGATCGAATGACGCCCACCGGGCTCTTTCTGGAGCTCTGGATTTCGAGGTGAACTTTCTCTTTATTTTTGATGGCTAAAGAATAGGTCAATAAGCCAAAATAGATAAAGCATAAAATGAATAAAATATTTCAAATGCATGGCTATATTCGAAATTGTAAATATTCTACATTTTACTATTAATCAAATACTTCGGTTAAAAAATGGCACTTTTTTAGGGGTAAACTCCGTTTGAATCCATTGCCCATGTTGTTTGTTGCTGGGGGCAGTCCACGCAAATCCACATTATTTCTTCGGTCTTTAATCTTTGGAAGTTAACCTCGTTTTCCAATGGCTAGATTCGTGAGTAGAGGTCGATGAGGTTTTGTAAGATTTTGTTGTACAAGATATTGCTGATCTGTAAAGGCGCGCCTTTTGGCGCGTTGAGTCAGCTGCTCAATGTCTTGTGGAGCAAAAGATTATGAAAGATTGCGATTTCAACTCACGAATCGATAATCAGGGTGTTGGCTGCTCGAAGCAATTGCGACTACATGGATGGTATCTGCGTCTATAATGTAAGCAAT
>CAZUYZ010000039.1:0-24113 GCA_964624365.1 uncultured Puniceicoccaceae bacterium | reverse complement strand
GAGTCGCCGAGAGGCTCTAAGGGGCACCTGCCTGTCCCGTAAAAGCCTTGTAGGGTGAAGTAGGGGGGCCATAGCTCAGTTGGTAGAGCGCCTGCTTTGCAAGCAGGATGTCGACAGTTCGAATCTGTCTGGCTCCACCATTCGACAGGCTCATAGCGGACCTTCGACGCTACTTAGGAACTTAAAATCTAAAACTTTAGAAGGGCCCTTAGCTCAGTTGGTTAGAGCATCGTGTTGATAACGCGAGGGTCGGTGGTTCGAGTCCACTAGGGCCCACCATTTCTAAAATAGAAGTAGAGGTTACTAAACTAAACCAAATCTGAATGCACAAACTTAACTTGGCTCAACCCACTTGCCGTGTTCTTTGATCAAATCGATCAGTCGATCAAGCGCTTCTTCCGAGGGCACGTTGTATTTAACGCACTCTTTGCCGACGTAGAGATTTATCTTTCCCGGAGCGCCGCCAACATAGCCAAAGTCAGCGTCGGCCATTTCGCCCGGACCGTTAACAATACAACCCATAATCGCGATGGTTACGCCCTTTAGGTGATCTGTGCGTGCTCGAATCTTCTGAGTTACACTTTGTAGGTCAAAGAGCGTGCGGCCGCAGCTTGGGCAAGCAACAAACTCAGTCTTGCTGATACGCGAACGGGCGCCTTGTAGAATATTGTAGGCAAGTACGGTGGCTTTATCGAGAAGTGGTTCTGTTTCTATACTGATCATATCGCCGATGCCGTCACATAGTAGAGAACCGCTAAAAATACTGGCTTCCAGCAAACGATCGGAAAATCGATCTTCAGCGTGTAAGACGTTTTTTCCTGTGTTGCGAATCCAGATGGGCGCATCGGGAACAAAGCGCTTTGCTGCTTCTACGAGCGCACGGTAAGACCCAACCGGGTGATAACCTTTTGCAGGTGAAGCATTGCTCAGAATCAAATTTTCGCTTCCCATTGCCTGTAACTGCTTGCCGATTTCGTTTTGCAGGGCATCCGGTTGACAATCGAGGGCAAAGTTAAATTTCTTTTCGCGACAAAACTTGAGCAGAGCCGTCGCATAGAAAGCGTCTTCCTGTTTGATGTGTTGTGCGAGAGTAATGCCGGCTAAACTGTTTTGCGGCCACTCAAAGGCTTCCAGATCGCTTAAGTCAATCGCATCTGTCAGCTCAAGAACGAAGAATTTGACGACACTGTGCAGGGCTTCGTGAAGGCCTGAGAATGTAGCCAAATCGTCGGCGCTTTCAATTTGAACTTGTAGGCCCTCTATATTGCTTTCTTTCAGTGAGATTTGAGCCTGGCAGACGTCTTTGACAATGAATTCAACTGCGCTAATCGGACGTTTGGTTTTGACGATAACGGCTGGGACGTTGTTGGCTCCAATCGCGCACTTTGGGCCTAGGTTGATGGAACAGGCTTTCCGACGATGAAACTCATATGGGTTTACAGTATCCTTCGTTGGCGTAGCCGGTAGTAACGTAGTTTGTTGTTCCCAGAGTTTCATCGCCTTGTTGGCGAGGTCGCGGGCAACGGGGATTTCGTAAACGGGGTCTTCTGTTAAAGAGACGCGAATCGTATCGCCCAGCCCATCGTTCAACAAAGTTCCGATACCAATCGCGCTTTTTATGCGAGCGTCTTCGCCATCACCCGCTTCGGTGACGCCCAGGTGCAGCGGATAATCCATGCCTTCCTCAACCATACGCGCGACTGTTAGTCGATAGGCTTCAATCATGACTTTCGGGTTGCTGGCTTTCATTGACAGGCAAATGTCACGATAGTTATGGCTCTCAGCAATGCGAATAAACTCCAGTGCGCTCTCTACCATGCCGAGTGGAGTATCGCCGTAACGGTTCATAATGCGATCGGAGAGGGAACCATGGTTAGTGCCAATGCGCATGGCACGGCCCAGTTCTTTACAGCGAAGAACAATTGGCGAGAAGGCTTCGTGTAGCCTTTCCAATTCTTCTTCGTAGTCATCATCTGTGTACTCTTTGACAGCAAACTTCTTTTTGTCGGCGTAATTTCCCGGATTAATGCGAACTTTTTCAACGTGCAGCGCAGCTTCCATTGCCGCAGCGGGTAAGAAATGAATATCGGCGACCAGTGGGACATCACACTTTGCTGCGCGAACTTTTTTAGAGATTTCCCCCAGCGCTTGAGCCGCTTTTTTATTGGGCGCCGTAATTCGTACGATTTCGCAGCCAACTTCAGCTAGGGCAAGTGTCTGTGCAACAGTCGCATCGACATCCTGCGTATTGGTCGTTGTCATCGACTGGACGCGAATGGGATTGTCGCCACCGACTCCCACATTTCCGATATTCACCACACGCGTTTTCCGGCGTTTTGCCTGAAACCGTGAGGCACAGTAATCAAGTTGCTCTGAGTTAGCCATCAAACTATTCAAGGGTTTAAAACGAATTTCTAGGGGCTTCCTTCAGCTTGGGCATTTGGCTTGTCTTCAATGAAGCCAGCATCGAGACCTACTCTCAGAATGTCGCGATAACTTACGTAAACCATAAATGAAAGTAAAATGGCAATGCAGACGGTGTAGGAAAGCTCCATAACTTTGCGTGGAACCGGACGACCTATTAATTTTTGGACGGTTGCAAAAACAATGTGACCACCATCCAGCACTGGAATGGGTAGTATATTCAGAATTGCGAGATTTACGTTGATTAGTGCTAAGAACCAAATGAGATCGATCCAACTATAACGGGCAAGGCTTGTTAGTCCATGAACGATACCGATCGGCCCGCTCATGTTGCCAAGTTTTATATCTGACTGAGGGCTTACCAATGCAGTAAGTGTTTGTTGCATGGTTCTGAACATGGCTGCAATCTGTTCAATCGGGTTCAGATGAACGCGTTCGGTGGCAGCTTCGTAGTAATAAGCAAATCCAAAACGCGGGTTGTTTTCACCAGATGCAATTTTTGGCTCAATGGGCAAAATAATTTCTTTCCCGTCTCGCATGACTGAGAGGTCAATGGTTCCCTGTTTATGCTTACTTAGGTAAACACTTAAAAACGCAGATGAATCAACTGGGAAGCCGTCGAGCGCCAGTATCTTATCGCCTGCAAGAAGACCTGCTTCAAAGGCTGGCATGTCGCTTTGTACCTGTGAAACAATCAAGTCGGTGCCTGGGGCGACACCTATTGTACGTATGCTGTCGATTCCGGCGTCCATAAGAACGGGATAAATGGTTAGTTTTTTCTCTGTGCCGTTACGAAGTATTTCGATTTCAGCAACTGGATGACCGTAGTCATCCCGCTGCGTGCCAGTCATTACGACGTTGTTTAGTTCGACCCAGTTGCGAATTTTTTTACCATCTATTGTAACAATTTGATCGCCTTCCAAAATTCCTGCTTTGTATGCGGGCCCAGGCACTTCAGCGCCTGTGTGGTCCACAATTTTTTCTGGAACGGAGTAAACTTTGGTCGACTGTATGACTTCACGACCAGCTACCCAAAGTACAAGCGATAGTAAAAAGGCGAAAATGATGTTAAAAATAACACCCATTATTGCGACGATTATCTTGTCGGCGTAACTAATGGGTGGCAGATCTTTTGCCTCGTCTTCTTCGCCCCCTTCGAGTCGGCCCATATCCGCAAGTTGCGGCAAAGACACATATCCACCAAGCGGCAAAAGCGAGATGCGAAAGTCAGTATTTTTCCACTTAAATCCAAACAAGCGCGGTCCAAATCCGATGGAAAAGCGATCCGCAATCAAGCCGCGTTTTTTTGCCGCCAGAAAGTGGCCTAGTTCGTGAATAAAAATTGAAAAACTCAGCGCAAACAGAGCGACGGTAATATAGAAAATGTTGAGAAGCATGACTTAGAAGAGAAGTTAGGAGTTAGTTGCTTATCAGTAGAACGTTAGTCGGTGAGTCGTTTAGTCGGTGGCCTACAAAACAGAATTTGAGTCTACTCATTTTTTTAACGGCAAATATTGAGTTATTATTTTGAGTACCTATTAAAACAACTATCCGTTACAAAACTGAAAAACTTAATTGGTTCAAACTGCAATTGAATTATTCAGCATCGGTTCTTCGCTATTTTCCGTGGAAGAATGTTCTATGAAAGAATACCGTGAAATGCACTTTCATGAATGATTATCCGTTGTAGCCACGGCGCTCTGTCGCCGTGTTTCAGTATCTTCCGACAAGCACGGCGACAGAGCGCCGCAGCTACAAAGAATTAACAAAAACGCTTGAACCGATAATTTTCCGCTAAAAATAGCGAAGAACCTCAGCATCCGATTTAAGAACCTGTTCATGAACTGGTTTTTAAAAAAGTGTGAGCGATTTCTCTCGCATGTTCATCTATTTTGAGAAGAGCTTCCAGATCATTAACTGCTGCCTTTGTGGAAAGTGTGTTCAAGGCATGTTCAATGGTTCGAGGTATGTCTAGAAAGGTGATTTCCGAATTTAAGAAACGCGCAACTGCTACTTCGTTGGCAGCATTGAAAATAGCGGGCGCATATCCGCCCTCATGCAGCGCATCATACGCAAGCTTCAGGCAGGGGAATCGAGCGAAATCGGGTGGACTGAAGTCGAGTTGAAATGCGTCTGCAAAATCAATGGTCTCATCCACACTCGGCGCGCGTTCCGGATAGAGCAAGCAATGTTGGATCGCAAACGTCATCAGAGGTGGGCTCAGTTGCGCCAGTATGGACCCGTCGGTGAATTGGACAAATGAGTGAACGATACTTTGCGGGTGAATGACTACTTTGAGGCGTTCCGGGGCCAGACCAAAAAGCCAATGTGCTTCGATAAGTTCGAGGCCCTTGTTGGCCATAGTAGCCGAATCCACCGTGATTTTTGGCCCCATCGACCAGTTTGGATGTTGAGTTGCAGCTTCAGGAGTTACCCTGGCAAGTTGCTCTACTGGCAGGTCGCGAAACTGACCACCGGAAGCGGTCAGTAACAATTGGTCGACGTGTTGTAAGGGATGCCCTTCAATACACTGAAAAATAGCATTGTGCTCGCTGTCGGTGGGGAGCAGTCGTACGCCTTTACGTTTTGCAGCTTCGATAACAAAAGCGCCGCCCAGAACCAGCAGTTCTTTGTTTGCCAGTGCGATATCCTTGCCCGCTTCGATTGCAGCAAGTGTTGGTTTTAGGCCACAAGCGCCAACGACTGCGACCAGTATAGTGTCCGCTTCAGCTAGTGTAGAGATTTCCTGCAGTCCATCTTCTCCGCAGCTGAGTTGAGTTTCCGCCGGAAAGCAATTGGCAGCTTTTGCCTTTCTATAGGCGGATTCCTTGGACAGCACTGCGTGAGGGACTGAGAACTCACGGCAAATCTCTGCCAAGGCTTCGTAATTGGATTGGGCGGCGACTCCAAGCAATTGTAGTCGCTCTTTGTGGGCGCGTAGTACGCGTAGGGTACTACTGCCAATGGATCCGGTCGCACCGAGTAGTACAACTCTCTTTTTACCGGGTGCGGACATTTAGAAAATAATGTACGCAAACATGAGGTATCCGAGCGGGGCTGCCAGAATCAAGCTGTCCGTAAGGTCAAACATTCCACCGATGCCTGGAATGCTGATTCCTGAGTCTTTGGCATTTGCCTGTCGTTTCAGGGCAGATTCAACTAGATCGGCGGCGATCGCAACAATGCCGATTGGAAACGCCATCAATAACGAGCGCCACCAACTGAATTTCTCGGGAACATAAGAGTGAAAGATGCCCAGCACTATAAGGCCTACGAACGATGCCACGAAAAGACCTCCGATTGCGCCTTCAATAGTCTTTTTGGGGCTCACTGCTGAAAGCGGCGTTTTACCAAATTTCATTCCGACTAGTAATCCGCCGACGTCCGTAAATTTGGCGACGGCGACAATCCAGATGCAGAGAAAGATTCCGGTCGAGCTGGTATGTTCGTTGATTTCAGCTAATTTTGCTGTTTTGATAAAAAACTGCAGCATGTAAGGAACGTATAATAATCCAAACAACGTAGGTACGAAACTGCGCAAACGACCAGCTTTCAAATCTTTGAAAATGATGACGAGAACCAGAACAATAAAGCAGAAAGCGAAGACGTTCGTGCCGGCATCTCTTCCGTCCAGGTAGTAAGCGCCCAATATAATCAATGGCCCGCAGATGCTGCCCAGGTATTTTAGAGGCTGGAGCTGCATCTTTTCAAAGAGCTGATAAAGCTCCAGTTGCGTGAAGAAAGTAACTGCTGCAATGAGCCAAACCCCTGCCTGAACGCCAAAAATAAACAGCGAAAGAATTATCGTTGTCCACAAAACGATAAAACTGATAAGACGCTGTTTCATCTGACCAACTTGTTGAAGGATTTTTGATAAGAGCATTTTGTAGATAGTTGGATTTGAGAACTAGGAAGCTGGCCTAACTGCCTTGCAGTTGCTCAGCAGTTCTCCCATAGCGACGTTCACGGGACGCGTAATTTTCGAGTGCAGAATAGAAATTTTCCTCACCAAAATCAGGCCAGAGAACCGGGGTAAAGTAGATTTCAGCATAAGCGCTTTGCAGTAACAAAAAATTGCTTAGTCGATGCTCTCCGGATGTGCGTATGACCAAGTCTGGATCGGGTAGTTCGTGGGTATAAAGATAACGGCTGAAAAAACTATAGTCGATATTGTCAATGTCTACACCATCCTCTTGGATGTCTTTGGCCATTTTTTTGACTGCATCGGTAACCTCCGTACGGGCGCCGTAATTTAAGGCAAGCGCCAGTGTGCTTTGGTCAAATTGAGCTGTATCTGCCTCAGCCCGATGTAGGCGCTTTTGCATCTTAGGCGATAATTCAGCATAGCGGCCTATGACGCGGAATCGGATTTTGCGCTCAATTAGCTCAGGCAGTTGTTTGGTTAGGAAGTAATCAAGGAGAGTCATCAGAGCCTTGATTTCACCCTTGGGACGATTCCAGTTTTCGATACTGAAGGCATACAGGGTTACGTATTTGACGTGTGTATTTTGAATCGCGTCCAGAAGACTTTTTACAGATTCTGCGCCGCGGCGATGACCTTCAATTCTGGGAAGTCCTCTTGCTTTAGCCCAACGACCATTGCCGTCCATAATAATGGCAACATGTTTCGGGCATCGATCTTCTGGTATTTGAGAATAATTCACTGCGATCGGCCGCCGAATCAGTTAAAAGTTAACTTTGTAAAGATTCATTAAAATTAAGAAGAGTATTTCGCTAAATAATTTAAACAATCAAATTTAAGTCTGAAGCCTGCCAGAATAAATACCAAACAACCAGAAAAATTTTATATATTTATTTGCTCAACGATTTCGAGATCGTAACCATCTAAGCCGACAACCTTCCGATTGGTTCCAGATAAAATTCGGATTTTTTGGAGCCCAAGTTCCACGAGAATTTGAGCGCCAATGCCATAATCGCGAAAATCCATATTGCCGGAAACAGCGGTTTCCAAGTTTGGAGAATCTTTTTTCTCATTGATACGGACACCACCCTGTGGCTGTTCGATGTAGAGTAGTACACCGTGCTGAGCGGTAGCGATTCTTTTCACTGCAGAAGTGAGCGAATCATACCCGTTTAGTTTTTTTGAACGGAAAACATCAGATAATATATTTTCGCTTTGCACTCTAACCAGCGTGGGCTCTTCATTAAGAGTGCCCATCGTAAGAGCAAAGTGTTGGCGATCGTCCAATATACTGCGAAATATGTGCAGGTCGAAATTGCCAAAATCTGATTCGAATGGTGACGTGAGTACATGCTCGACCAGACGGTCGCGGCTGTGGCGGTATTCGATCAGGTCGGCAATGGAGATCATCTTCAAACCATGCTTCTTCTTATAGTCGATCAAGTCAGGCACTCGAGCCAAAGTGCCATCTTCATTGAGGATTTCACAAATAACACCGCTCGGGTGCAGTCCTGCAAGCTGAGCAAGGTCAACAGCAGCTTCCGTGTGTCCAGCCCGTTGCAGAACACCTCCGGGTTTGGCTCGGAGGGGGAAGACGTGGCCCGGGCGGACTAACATTTCCGGATGTGAGTTTGGGTCTGCAAGTATGCGAATTGTCTCTGCACGATCGTAGGCACTGATGCCGGTAGTAATGCCGTCAGCGGCATCCACAGAGACTGCGAAGTCAGTCTGATGCGATTCGCGATTTTCAGAGGCCATCGGGCTTATGCCAAGCCTCCGCAGCTGATGGCCCAGCATTGGCACGCAAATCAGGCCACGAGCGTGCAGCGCCATGGTGTTGATCGCTTCGGGAGTTACCTTAGCGGCTGCCATGACGAGATCACCCTCATTTTCACGCGATTCATCGTCGGTCACAATTACCAGCTTACCTTCGGCAATGTCGCTAATGGCTGACTCAATACTGTTAAATGCATCTGTTGGTTCTATATCTGGTTTCATTGAATTAGATGTTTACGAGATGATTATGTATTCAAGCTATATTTATGGAACTCCAAGTGTCATCCTTTATCCTGTAGGTTAAAGATAGAATCAACAGCGCTGGCATAGACATTGAAAGCCAAGGTTCGGCCTTCATCTGAAAATTGCGATAAGTGTTCCAGGCAGATGCCTGAATTCACTTCTATAACCCTTAGTTCGCCTTTGGTTTCAATCACATCGACAGCCGCAAATTGCATTCCTATCGCAGAACAGGTCTCCCTAGCTAATTTTACAATTTTCTGGCGGGTTTTCTTATTAATGTTAAACTGTGGAATTGCGCCTTTACTAAGATTGTGTTTCCAGACGAGCGGAACTTTCAGACCTTTTGCAGGTACTTCTTCAAGCTGAAAACAAGGCTCTTCCAGCGCAGCTTCGATCATTTCGCGACTGAATGACTGTATTAATTCAAAGAAAGTGGAATGACCATTACCCGTAACATAAAGCTGTTCTTTATGATAGCAAAGTAACACGTCGTTTCGCAAAAGTATGATGCGATACTCTGCATCTATCGAATAAAAGGGAGAGAGCGCTAGTCCGCGGGCCGAGGTATGGATGTGTTGAAATGCTGCTTCCAGTTCAGTCTGGTTTTCGATTTTAAAAACGGAGTCTCCGCGCGTTCCTTGATTGGTTTTACAAACGAGCGGATAGCCTACAGACTCTGCGTATTGAATGGCCCGTGACCAGTTTCCGTCAGAGCCTAGGTAGTTTGATAATCTTGGAGCAAGAAAGAGCACATGTTCGACGTGCGGAATTTTGCGTTGATCCAGAATTGATGCGAGGGCGCTTTTATCATTTGCAATGGTAGCAGCAGCAGCTGGATTAAGATCGAAATAGAAGCCGTAAATAGAATGCGTAAGTCCTTTGTAGCGAAGTTGTAGAATCCAGTCATGCGAGAGGGACGAAAACTCAATGCCACGGTCAGCAGCGATTTGGCTTAGGGCTTTTACAATAAAGCGGTCTTTGTTTGCTGTTTCTTTGTACATAAACGGAAAGTACGCAGGGCTTTTTAGAAACCAATATTCACCTGGTTTTTGCATTCGTGGGTTTCAACATCCACAGAATATTTGGATGCTAAGATCAGAGTGTTCAAGCGACAAATTTGTTTGTGTTTTAGAACGGAAGTTCACTTCTCTTTTTAATTTGTAGAATTCACCGCAGCTTGCTCTGGGTCTTGTAACAGGATAGTGTAATGAATTGTACGTACCCAAAGCGACATGACCAATCAAAATCGTTATGCACAGTTCGATTTTGATTGGTCATGTCGCTTTGGTACGATAGCGATTTGGATTGAGAACGGTTATTTTCCGCTTCAAGCCAGATACCTCGTAGCTTTTGCTACAAGAAGTTTTGTTAGCGCTTGTTTTTTTCAGCAGCCTTTGATTTTAGGGCATCTAGCGGGGTTTTGTATTTCATTTGGATCGAGAAATTTCTAAAAGTGCTAAGCGTTATGTGAAATGTTGAGGTGAACTTCCGTTAGAAGCCAGATTAAGCATCACCAACGGTAGTTAGCAGTTACACCAAAGGTGCGTGGGGCAGCGGGAGCTTCATAGCGTTGTTCGCCAGCTCCATTATCAAAGAAAAAGACGCGTTCCGCGTATTCTTCATCAAATAAATTTTTTACCCAGAGTGTTACTGTCAATTGTTCCCAGCGGTAGCCGACCGAGCCGTTGACGCGTGCATAAGCATCACGTTTTTCTGGGTGACTGTTTGATTCAAAATAATCGTCGCTACCAATAGCTTCGATTCCTGTGAAGAAACCATCTGCTGGCTGGTAATTTATTCGAGCAGTGTATGTGTAACTAGGTGCATTGGAAAGGTCTCTTTCTTCGATCCGATTCGTTGGGTCGCCAGGGTCTGTGTAGCTGCCACGATCTGTTTCAAGAAGTCCGGCGGAAAAGTTTAATGTCAAATCTTCTGCTAAGTACCAGCTAGTTTCTGCCTCTAATCCATAATGGTGTGCGTTGTCACCATTGACTGTGAAATAGGTGAAATCAATTCCTGTACCGCCTGAGTCTCGAAGCTGTGCTTCATCTCGATCCAGATAGAATAAGGTGATTTGTGATTGGACTCTACTGTCCAGCCAATCTGCACGAAGGCCGATTTCGTAATTCCAGAGATTCTCGGTATCATAATCGGTTGGAAGAGATGAAGCCAAAAAAGGATAGATATTGGCGCCACCCGCTTTATAGCCACGAGTAACTGAGGCAAAAAAAGTTTTATTTTTATCTAGATCGTGCTCAAATGTGAGTTTACCTCCAAAAAGCCAATCGTCGAAGTCTACATCCGGTCGTATTTCGCTCAAATCTTCAGTTTCCAAGACAAAGTGTTCAACGCGGAGTCCAAGAATCATTCTTGTTTTTTTACTAAATATATGAGCTGCTTGTCCGTAAATGCTAAGCGTGTTGCTCAGATAATCCGTTTCAAAATCACCAAATCCCGTTGTCGAGGTGTTTTCTTCGAGTCTTTCAAAGTAAATGCCAGTTGTCCAACGATCGATAAATCCAAGCGCATTTTCAGTGTCTACAGATTCAAAGCGAAGGTCTTCAGTAATCACTTCCCGCTCGCGGTCTATTTTGAGAAAACCGTCGTACGCGCTTGCAAAAGGGACTGATGCGGTTGGTCCATCGCCCCAGTCACCATCGAAACTAAAAAAAGAATCAGTACTGAGATAGCCAGCAGTGTAGGTCACTTTAACGTTATCGAATCCGAAGTAAGCTGCTTTTATACTAGAGCCAAACGTTTCCTGCTCATCCCGTCCAGGTTCATCACTAAGGGTTGAAGTGCGTGAATTGTTGAGCGTAAATTCATCGTACCCATTATCAAAGTCGGCGTAGAGTAGGGAGATGTCCAATTGCCAGTCTTTATTTGGCAGCCAGCGGACCTTCAGACGATTCGTTGATTCGTCGCGCTCGTTAGTATCATCTCTATTAAGTGTCCGGTTTTTGCGAAAACCGTTCTGTGTTAAATTATGGAGGGAAAAACGGAAAGTCAGCTGCTCAGGGTCGTTTTCAAGGATTGGTCCGCCCACAGCAATACCGGTTTCCAATAGATCATCGTTGCCGATTGTATGTTCGGCTTGTCCGGTCCAGTAAGGCGTTGGATCGTTGGTTACAATTTTAACTACACCACCGGCCGCGTTTACTCCGAACGCGCCTGCTTGTGGTCCGCGCAGCACCTCGACTTGCTGTACATCAAATAAGTTGCCTATGGTCCCAACTCCGGTGAGGTCGAGATCATCAATTAGAAAGCGCACCGCCGAGTCCGGTGTTTCGCCTTCGAACTGTGAGTTCTCGCCAATGCCGCGGATTTGAATAAAACGCGGGCGTGAGCTGCCACCTGTCCAGGTTACGTTCGGAATGGTATTTACAATATCTTCGAAGTGTTGCACTCCGTTCAGTTCGAGTTGTGCTTCGTCAAGCACGCTCACGCTGGCAGTTGCCGACTGTAATTCAGACTCCCAGAGATAGCCAGTTACAACAACTGGAGCTAGTTCAAAGACTTCTCCTTGGTTGGTATCGGTTTGTGTATTTGTTTTAGGTATCTCAGTTTCTGCGAAGCTACTTGCCGCAAGAAGCAGGCAGGAAAATGTGACAGCAATTGGTTTCATAATCTGATCTCTTTTAGTTAAAATGAGACCCAGTGTACGACGGGTAAAGGTGGGGCAGGTTTAACCAGATAGCTGACCGTTCCTTTTCCTACGCCGGTATCAACCGGATCAGGTTCTAAGGGACCGTTTCTGTGCTTTCGCAGGGAAACTATCTCAGACCACATGCCAGGTCGCCCCTAAGGAGAGTCAGAGAAAACGATAGCTAATGGCATTTTGTCAATCAGTAAGCATTGTTTTTATCCAATGCTGAATTTTATACCCTGCATTTAGCCAATACGATGCCCTGTGAAAAACTACTCGGCGTTTAAATGCAGATCAACAGCTGCTCGAATTCTATCCTGTAATGTCTCAATGGAATTAGATCCATCAAGTACCAGAAAGCGATCCGGCTCGGACTCAGCCAGTGTTAAGTAGCCTTTACGGACGGCTTTAAAAAAGTCGATTGCTTCACGCTCCATGCGATCCAGTTGATCATTGCTGCGAGAACGTGCTCGATGGAGGCCGGTTTCCGCATCAATATCAATCAGGATTGTTAGATCCGGGTACGCTTTTCCAGTGGCAAAGCGGTTAACCTGAGCCACGATTTCAGGATCGATTTGTCGCGCAACGCCCTGATAGACAGTCGTTGAATCCATAAATCGATCGCACAGCACGATCTGATCTTCGGCAAGCGCTGGCAGTATTCGCTCTCGGGTTAATTGGGCACGACTGGCTGTGAACAGAAGCAACTCAGCTTCCGGGGTCATCTGCTCGCCCGCTGGCTCATGTTGTAGCAAATTTCTCACGGCTTCGCCCAATTTCGTGCCTCCTGGTTCACGGACTTGCAGTACTTGCTTGCCTACCTGTTGGAGGTGCGTTGCCAAGGCACGAATTTGAGTCGATTTTCCGCATCCTTCAGTGCCTTCAAATGTAATAAAAAGTCCAGCCATTGAAAACTACCTTTACTGGCAAAAACCTGTTGGGCAAATCAAATTCAATCGTTGCCAAAGACCCTTTTTGCTGTGTATGGAAATTATTTCTATAAAAAGGGGGAACGTTTGTCTCTCGCCAAGGATCTTTTCTACAAAACATATAGTATGAGTTTAATAGCTTCATTCCAGATCTTAACATTTCAGGCTTCGGTATTTACTTATTTCGGTCAGTCGAACTTGGCGGGCAAGATAATCGTGTTGATATTGATTGTTTGTAGTGTGCTAGCCTGGTCTGTTCTATTTGGTAAGTATATGGACCTTTCCCGTTTGAATTCTCAGAATAAGCGCTACGAGCGTTTGCTGAGCAAGACATCGCACTTGCTGGACCTATCTCCAGAACGTCCGGGTAAGGGCAGCGGTCCTTACTACACGATCGCTCGCGAAGCGCTGGAGGCTTTTTTTCGCTATGGCGGTGATAGGATTGATACTGACGCCCAGCGAGCGACACTGCGTATGGGACACGTCGAGAACGCAGTCCAAAGAGCGCTTGCAGAGCAGATTATACGCTACGAAAACAAGATGGTGTTGTTGGGTTCGATTGTAACTGGTGCGCCATTTCTTGGTCTGCTGGGTACAGTCTGGGGCGTTATGGATGCCTTTGGTGGTATGGCAGGCGCTGGGTCAGCGAGTTTACAAAGCCTTGCTCCAGGTGTTTCGGGAGCTCTACTGACAACAGTGGCCGGTCTGTTGGTCGCCATTCCCTCTGTGTTCGGCTATAATTACTTGTTACAACAAACCAAAATATCTGTGGTGGAACTGGAGAACTTTTCCAGCACAATCGCTGATCGCATCGAACTGGAAGCGCAAGCCGCCGCAAATAAAGCGTGATCTGTTGGTTGCGGATTTAAAAAGTACTTATCGAATGGCACGCAACTTCCATCGCAAAGACCGTCTTTCAGCTCTGACAGAGATAAATGTGACTCCTCTGATCGACCTGGCTTTTGCCCTGTTGATTATTTTTATGGCAACAACACCGCTATTAGAGCAGGCGATTGACGTAAATTTACCAATGGAAGCTTCAAAGCCTCAACTGGAAAATAGAGAGACTTTTCAGACAGTCACAATTGATCGAAACGGCAACTACTTTTGGAGTGATCAGGACGTGACATTGGAACAACTGGGTGATTTACTGGACACAATGGCCTTGGATGCTGCGCCTCCGGTTTTGAGCATTCGCGCAGATGCAAGTTTGCCTTACCAGAATGTCATTACAGTGATCGATATGATTAAGCAGCGAAATCTTTCAAAAATCAGCCTTGATACAAAAGTTAAATAGAGGGCACTGATATGAAATTGAACTTTAATAAAAACTCGGCGCTCTGGACAGCTGCAATTTTACATGTGGTCATTTTTGCTGTCTTGCTTTTGTCCATTCTTATCGAATCGTTTTTGCAAGATAAGCCACCGCATGTTTTCCAGATGGTCAGCGAACCGTTGCCAAGTGAAGCTCAGCCACAGGGCAATCCATCTATGGAGCCAATGCCGAATTTTGAGTTGCCCGAAGTGGAACCGCTCGAAATACCCGAGCCGAGAATCTCGAACACGACTGCTCCGTCCAGCACACCAGTCGAACAGCCTAAAGAAGAAAAGCTCATTTCCTACGCAGATTTCAGGAAAAAGGTTCCCGAAAAGAAGTCGCGCCCACGTACGACTACCAGACCAAACGTAACCGTACCATCCATAAATACTGAGCAATTTAGCGCGAATTTACAAAGTAACCTTATTACTGTAGATACGAACACTACAAACGCTTTGACCGCAGCAGAGCGGACAGCATTGCAACGTTACGGGAATGAAATAAGTATTCGCCTCAATCGTGCGTGGACAAAACCAGTGAATCTTTCGGGAATAAATTTGGAGACAACTGTGATGTTTGATGTTAGCAGTTCCGGGCGCATTTCAAATATTCGTTTCCGTCCTGGGTCTGGAAACGCCTCTTTTGATGAATCCGTGAAAGCTGCCTTCACCAGTTTTATCCCAATTGGTCCTACACCAACGGGTGAGGGACATGTCTTCACAAAGTCTTTCAAGATGATAAACTAAGACTCGAATAGGTTCTTATAGCATTTGTACAGATGTAGTCGCCTCGCTCTGTCGAGGCGTTGTGTGGCCAGGGCAGAAGTCGCACAGTGAATGAGCGCCATTACTACAAATACAAGTTTTAAAGAATGCACAGATAATTTTCTGTTTTAGCTATAGTGCGCTTCTCAGTCACTTCTACAACATCAGTCAGCCAGTGGCTCCAGCCCTAGCTGTCTGCGCAATTCCCGATCATTCGGTTTGTTTTCCGACCAATATTCGCTATTCATGACTCGGTGCGTTAGTACGGCTTCCGTTGTTCCCTGTGGAGATACTTCTTTCCAGCTTCTTATGATATGTGGGAACTGGCTATCAAAGTTTATCTCAAGAGATTTTTGCAGTTCCTGATAATAAACTATGTAGGTGGTTCGTTTTGAGTTTTGGATTAGTTTGCCTGTAGCTTCGTAAGGTTGAATCGAGTGATGATCAAAACGCGTTGTCACCGCGCCCGGAATAACACTGATCGTACCTGTTGGCAGTTTTTGAGGATCAAGTCGCACGAGCAGCCAGAGTTCATCCTCGAGCCAGCTTTCATTCAATTTATAGTTCCGATCACCTTCCTTCTCGAAATAGGAGCGTAGTTCGACCAACCATCCAGATTTTTTTCGATTGATTTGTTGAAAGGACAGGCCGCACCAATCCTGAATCGAAGTTACTGATTTCAGTGCGTGAGGAAAGCCGTTTCTATCTATCGGTTGGAATGTGCTGGTCATCGTCCGGTAGCTGTAAATGCCGGTATTAAATGTTCGCAGTGCATTCAGCTTCAGCACATCCGTTGAAGGCTGGTTGCCTGTTTCGTTTTTGACCTGTTTTTTGATAAGAAAGGGTTCTGTGACAAAAATGAATTCAGCGTGTCCAGGATGCTGTTGGCTATAGCGTGATTGATTCAGTTTGTAACGATTGATCTCCGCGCCGCTGAACCAGAAATCTCGGACAGATTTATCTACAGTTGAGGTACTAGATTCTGCACCTAGAAGAATTGCGAAAAAAAAGAGTGAAACTATCAACAACTTCATCGGAATTACCTCCTTGGATACTTTCTATTTAAGCTAGGATCTTTCAAGGCAGAAAGTTAACTGGAACTGAGGAAAGGGCACAGTTATTGTGCAAGCTTCAGTAATTCTTCAGTTGCCGGGATGTCCTTGATGATCTGGCTTGGTTCGGGGCCGACACCAATATAGCGAAGATTTGGCAGTCTACTTTGTTTTTTATCGCCGTAGTTGGCGATATCTACGAGCGCTTTGATAAGCCAGGCGACATAGTTTTTTGCTGCGTTTGGCAGGTCTGCAAAACTTCGAACGTTTGAGATATCTTCACTCCAGCCAGGCACTGTTTTGTAGACCGGCTTTAATGTGCGTCGATAGTTGTCGCCACGAGGCACATGGTGGAGCGCCTTGCCTTCGGTATCTCTGTAACTGGTGCAGATTTGTAGATTACCCTGCCAGTCATCCGAGTGACTGAGAGCATCCAGCTTGTTAAGCGCTAAATCCTGATAGCCACCATAGCGGAGCGCATCGCCTTTTTCAACCGCATCGTACCAGCCGACCATGCGTTGACGACCAGTAGTCGCCCCAAACTCCAGTTTGCGGAGTTTAGTGCTGAGTGGATGCTCCAGATCGATTTCAGATAGGAAAACGTGCGTGCCGACTTTAGTGTCATAAGCTTTACAGCAGCCGACGTTGTGCACCGGTTGTGCGGGAATCCCAGCAGATTGGAAAAATTCCGGCGTAAAGGTGTGGGACGCGGTTACGTTAGGTGAAAAGCCATGGCGCTTATCGAGCCAATAGGCTTGGCCAAATTCTCCGATAATATATTGTCCTTCATTCTGCGCTTTAATTACGAGTTCACGTACATCAACGATTTGAGTTGCAAGCTTTTGGCCTGCTTGCCAGTAGACCTCTATGAGTGCATCTACATCGAGCGAGAACGGCCTTTCATCAGCAAATTGGAGGAAGTCAAATTCGGCCTTATCGATGGAATTACTGCCTATAATTTCCTGATTGGCTCGTGTCTCAGCCTCAGTAAGTGTTTTGAAGAAATCAAACCAGCGTTCAGGAGCTACCTGGCAAACGTGTTCGACCGTACGTAGAGCACGCTCTATGCGCACGTTCATTTTTTTTACGAAGGCTTCTTTAGAACCCAGAAAGTCGGAATAGAATATTTGAAATTGTCCAACTTCGTCAAAATAGGCAGGTGTGATTCCCCGTCCTGTAGATCCGCGTGGACTCTCCTTAAGAACATGGACGCGGTAGTCTTCGAAAGCTAGATCCAGTAGCCGATGGCACAGGTCAGAAACCAGGCAGCGTTCATCAATTGCAAGCCTTCTCAGAGCAATATGGCCTTTTTGTTCAGCATAAACGCTTTCCCAAATGAATTTGCGCGGGTCGGCTACAACACCACAACCGATTAGGAGATAGGGCACATAAGGGTCGGCAACACCTCCGGGAAGTAAATTGAGTTTTAGTCCGGCTACTGTGTGGCCTGAATTAGCGCCGCCGTTTACTTTCATGACGGCAGCAACAGCGTCCTGATTGCCGGTAATTTCTCGTAATTCGTTAATAAGTTCGAGAATAACTCGACCTTTGCCCTCATCGCCAGTTGAGATGCCAGTATCGGCGATTAGTTGTGATGTAAATGGAGTGAGCATGTATCCTTAAGGGAGAAGTTAGAAGTTGAAAGCTAGAATTTAATTGCTGATCAGCACGCCTTACTCAGCGCGAAGTATAATGGAAAGCATGGCGATGCCTTGCTCTGTAAAAACTATTTGACGACGGCTACTTTGTACGTTCGCCACTGTATTCGCTGGTTTTTACTGTAACTACGTCGTGAGTGGATGATTCTCTCTGGCCTGCTGGTGTCACTCGGATGTAACGTGCGTTGCTGCGAAGCGCCTTTAGATTGCTCGCTCCAAGATAGCCCATGCCGGATTGAATTCCACCAACAAGTTCGCGGAGTAAGGTGGAAAGCGGACCTGAAGATTCTTTGAGAGCTTCGATGCCTTCTGCGGCGGCTTTGGTAGAAATATCTTTTCGTTTATGGCCGTAACGTGCCGCAGAGCCATCTTTCATTGCGGCATTGCTACCCATTCCGCGGTACTGCTTGTAGGGCTTGCCATTTATCTTGATGATCTGTCCCGGCGCTTCGTTGCAGCCAGCTAATAAGCCACCGCAGATAACTGCATCAGCAAGAGTGAGTGCTTTAACGATATCGCCCGATTTCGAGATGCCGCCATCAGCTATAATGGAGACTCCTTTTTTGTGCGCAGCGACTGAGGCATCGTATAAGGCAGTCATTTGTGGAATGCCCACACCAGCTACAACACGAGTCGTGCAGATTGAGCCGGGGCCTTGGCCAATCTTTATAGAGTTTGCGCCGGCATCGGCTAGATATTCGACACCTTCAGCGCTGGTCACATTGCCTGCGATTAGAGTTAATTCCTTGAACTCAGAGCGCAGTAATCGAACGCTTTCGCCGACTCCTTTGGAGAATCCGTGTGCGGTGGAGACCGCGACCGCATCAACACCTTCGTCGACGAGTTTGCCCACATGCTCGACAATTTTATTTTTGTCCAAAGATCCGTCTTCTTTGCGGTGCGTTGAAATAGCAGCGCCACACCTAAGCCGGAAATTCTTATCACGAGACGGTTTCACTGATTGCTGTGACTCATCAATGATACGCTCAATATCGCTTAGAGTAAACAAACCACGAAGATAGTCATTATCGTCGACGACGAGCAGCTTATGAATGCCGAGATGGTTGGTGAAAAAATCGTCGGCAACCTTAATTGGATCCTGGCCAATTTCTTTTTCTTTCAACGTGTATATCTGGTCGCGCGGTGTCATGGCTTCCGAGACGATCCGGTTTGTATATCGTGGTTTCACAACACGACCTGGTAGCAAGCCGATCAGTTTGTCGTTTTCGTCGACCACCGGAAAAGTACTAAAGCCAAACCCGCGCGAATTAATGTATTCGATGACTTCTCCAATTTGCTGGTTTGGCCCAACTTTGATTGGTTCTTGAATAAAGCCATGTATGTGGTTTTTTACGCGAGCGACTTCTTTTATCTGCTTATCATCGCTCATGTTGTAGTGAATCAGGCCGAGGCCGCCTTTGAGAGCCATCTGAATCGCCATTTTGGCTTCGGTTACGGTGTCCATATCCGAAGAGATGATCGGTATCGATAGTTCCAAAGATTCGGACAAATGAGTAGTCAGATTTGTTTGTCGAGGTAGTACTTCAGAGTAGAGCGTTGCTAGCGAAAGGTCATCGAATGTTAGGCCTGTTGGCAGATTGCCTGGAAAAAATATGTCGGCAGGCTGATAAAAACTTGAGGAACTGGGCGAAGAGGCAGTTGTATTCATAGATTGAATTCAGCAAAAGATTGTCTTTTCTCAAGTCAGAAAAGACAGTTTTCGCTAAATGGACAATCATCTATCGTTTCACCGCTATCGGCGGCCTTTCATCAGGCCACTTGTAACTTCACGCGGTGAATGGGCCTTGCGTGAGGGTTTTATTATTCGCGTCGAAAGGGATTCAAATGTCGGTTATGGAGAAGTCGCTCCGATCCCGGATTTTGGCACTGAGACGATTGAAGCAGCCGAGACTTATTTGAAAGGTCTTGCAGGAAATGATGAATTTCAGGAGAATACTGTTGATTTGGATGAATTGCCCTGTTGTGCCTTTGCTTTAAGTATGGCTCAGGCAAGCAGTCAACTTGTGGCAAAACGTGACTATGCTGTAGCTGCCCTTTTACCGGCTGGTGGGGCAGCTTTGGACCACGTTAAATCGAAAATGGAACAGGGCTATACGACATTCAAATGGAAGATTGGCGTTAACTCGGTGGCTGAAGAACAAGCCGTGTTTCTGGGACTATTAAAGCAGTTACCATCTGAATCCAAACTAAGGTTAGACGCAAATGGCGGACTGTCTGTTGAAGCTTTTGAGACATGGCTAAAGATTTTGCAGGAGTATTTGCCGCAGGTTGATTATCTGGAGCAACCTCTACCAGTGGGTAAGGAAGTATGGATGGAGGAAATTGCTAAAGGGTTTCAAGTGCCCATTGCCTTAGATGAATCATTGAACGGTCTTGAAGGTAAGCGCTGGATGCAGGCAGGTGCGTGGTCAGGGCCGCTTGTTGTAAAGCCTGCATTGATGGGGGATAGTAAAATGCTGATTGAGCGATTGCGACCGATTGCCCATCAGGTAGTTTTTTCCTCTGTCTTTGAGTCGTTAATCGGGCTGGAAAATGCATTGTGTCTCGCTGACCAATTGCCGGAATTGAATCAGGTTATTGGGTTTGATACTTTGAACGCCTTTGCAGATGACTTAATGCCTCTGGAGACCGGGCCTTTAATCAGTGTATCCGACCGAATCAGGCATAAATCTTCGGGTATCTGGGAGCAGTTTCTTCGTTGTTAGCTGTTTATTGAGACTCCCTCGGCAAAACTACATAGTATCGGGTTAATTTCAGGCCTATACGGATCTTTTTTGCTATAGAGACTGTAGAAGTCGTTAATCCGGCTTTGGCGACAGCTGGACGGGCGGGGCAGAAAACACGCTTTCAAATTAGGGTTTTCCCGTATTTCGTTTTTTATAGTTCCTTTCTGGTGGATAGGCTCTAACCTAAGTCTGTCAATTAAGTGAGACAATTTGTTGAACCCAATTGACTAGCAAGCGATCAGTCACGCAAACTCACGATACTTTTATCGCTTACTTCACACCGTTGCTCAGGCATAAAATTATGTTGGACTCATTGCCCAAATGGTCGTGCCGGATTCCCAAAAACTTTCTGCTTGGGATTTACGGATCTTATAACGACTGAACCTGCCCCAACAACCGCGTTATCTCCAATTGATTTACCGGGTATGACTCTAACTCCGGACCCTAGGAAAACTTCGCAACCTAGTTTTGTATCTCCAGTCAGATCGCAGTGTGCGCTGACGGTTGACCAGTCGCCAATGCTCACATCATGGCCGGCGCTGCTGCTGCAGTTAATCATAACCATATCGCCCACTTTAATGTCGCAGGTTAGGATCACTCCGGGGCAGAGTACTACGCCTTGGCCTAAGTGAACATTTTTGCCGATAATCGTACTCGGATGAATAAGCGTCATGAATTGGGCGCCCTGATTCAGTAAGGGCTGACACAGTTTAATTTTAGTCTGTACGGTGCCAATGCCGCAGACAAATAGTTGTGACGCTTCAACTCTAAAGTCACTGATCGCAGCAATAACGCCTTTATTGTAACTAAAATTGTCCAAAGCTTTTGGGTTATCATCAAGAAATCCGCAAAATCTCCATTCGGACGAATTGGTTGTGTCGTGTAGCCATCCGTAAACTTCACGACCGAAACCACCGGCGCCAACAATATAAAGATCTTTCATAGTCTATTGGCTGACATCCTTTTCTGAATGCTCTGGTACAGATCTTCGATGGTTTCAGTGTTTTTGAAATGTTTGCCGTTTAGCAAAATGCCATATTCCATTTCTATAGCATCAATTACTGTCAGAATCGCCAGTGAGTCCCATTCCCGTAAAGCTTTGTAATTGGTTTGCGCGGACAGTGTGCCGGACTCAACGGCTTCGATCGCTGTCTCAAAAACATTAACGAACTTATCTAGACTCATGGGTTATGTGAAAATTTGATTTAGCCACCATTATTAACGCTCAGTGAGTTCGCATACTATTAGTGGTTCAATACCTAAAATGGCATTTGCTCCGGAAAGGCCAACACCGAAACCAGTCTATTTTAAAGATAACATTTGCCAAGCAGGTATACGGTAGAAAAAGTTCCATCTGATTATGGCAAACGAACAAAAACAAGCGACTTGGGGTGGGCGGTTTTCTGCGGGGCCGGCGGAATGGATGCTGCGGATTGGTGAATCAGTTTCCTTCGATCGGCGGCTAGCCGAATTTGATATACAAGGCAGCAAAGCGCATGCGGCGATGCTGGCAAAAGTAGGAATTCTTACGGATGAGGAATGCGCGGCGATTCATGCAGGCTTAGATGTGGTTTGGGCAGATATCAAAGCTGGTGCTTTTCAGTGGGATCCAGCCTTGGAAGACGTGCATATGAACATTGAGCAGGCGCTTACAAAGCGAGTGTCTGCAGCGGCAAAGTTGCACACTGCGCGTAGTCGTAACGATCAGGTCGCAACAGATATGCGGCTGTGGTTCAAGGATGCCTGTAATCAACTGATCGAACGACTTGCGGAGGTTATCAAAGCAATCGTGAATCTTGCGGATCAAACGCAACTGGTGATCATTCCCGGGTATACGCATTTACAGCGTGCGCAACCAGTCTCCATGGCGCATCATCTGCTGGCTTACGTGGAAATGCTGGATCGCGATCGTACTCGTGTAAGACATGTGTCGGAACAGGCAAACGTCTGCCCTCTTGGTTCCGGTGCGATTGCTGGCACGACACTTCCGATTGATCGTGAATTTGTCGCATGTGAACTGGGATTTATCGATGCTGAGGGCAAGCCAAGAGTAACGCAAAACAGTATGGATGCGGTTAGTGACCGTGACACGTTTATCGAATTTGCATCAGCTTGTGCGACAATTGGCGTCCATCTCTCACGTTTGGCGGAAGACTTTATTTTGTGGAGTAGCGCTGAGTTTGGTTTTGTAACTTTGCCGGATGCCTTTACGACCGGTTCCAGCCTAATGCCACAAAAGAAAAACCCGGATGCCTTTGAGCTAATCCGTGGTAAATCAGCTCGCTTGGTTGGTAATCTTCAGACCTTGCTGACCATGGTTAAAGGTCTGCCGCTGACATACAATCGGGATTTGCAGGAGGATAAGCCACCGGTATTCGATTCCTTCGATCAGATCGAGTTGATGCTTAAGTGCGTGGAAGGTTGTGTTGCAGGAACACGTGTTAATGAGAAAAATTGCACGCAGGCAGTTTCCGATCCCGCACTGCTGGCTACCGATCTGGTTGATTATCTGGTTGAGCGTGAGGTACCCTTTCGTGAGGCCCACCATGTGGTCGGTGAACTGGTCGGATTGTCTGAAAAGCTGGATGTAGCGCTGAATGCTTTGCCCTATGATCGGGTCAAGCAGGTTCATTCTCAATTGGGTGAAGACTGGAATCGTGTATTTGATTTACAGCGTGCTATCGCTAAACGCGAAAAGCCGGGCATGCCAGGGGTGAAGCAAGTTGCGGAGCGTATTGCTTACTGGCGGCAACGGTAGCATCTGGAATTCTGGTTGCCGAAGCACTCGCCCGATACTTCAGCAATTTATGATGTGTTAGAGGGGAGAGGCCTTATGGAATTTATATTTTTTCTGTTAGCTTGTTTTTTATTTGTTACAGCGGTTGTAATGCCATGGGTAAATTATTCCCAGACGTTAAGGTTAAAAAATGAAATAAAGCGTCTAAAGGACCTTTCGGCAAATGCTTCCAGGATTGACAAGCCATCAGATTGCGAGACAAGAAAAGTTTCTGAAACGGTTGAAGAACCTGTCGTGTCTGGATTCAAATCTAACGTCGAAATAAGATCTTTGATAGATGAAAGGCCGGAAGTGCCCGAACGGGATTCAGAAGGCCAAAACGTAGCAGTGAAAACTGCTTTTAGGGATGTGCAGCCGCTGTTAGCTGGGGAGGCCAGCGTTAGTCCAGAGGATACTTCGAGAGCAGAGCAGGACTGGTTTGGAAAACTGGCTGTTTGGGTCGGAGGTGTGGCTTTATTAATGGCTGGGTTCTTCATGGTGAAGTACTCCATCGAGTCCGGTTGGATGACGCCGAAAGTGCGCTTGTGGACAACTGACCTATCTATATCTGCTTTTTGCGGCAGCCCAGTTTCTTTGTATAAAACGTGGGTGGTGGAGTTTATTGTTTATCTCTTTGCTTATCGTCTACTTCTGGTCCGGTAGCTTACTGCTTCAATGTCTTTTTTATGTAAGTGATTTTGATCTTACCGGCACGTTGTTACTAATTGCCGGAGTGAGTGGGTTGAGTTCGGTGACAGCGATTTTCAGTAGTTTTAAAGCGGATGATCAGAGTGCCCTTTGGTGGCAATTGTGGATACGAATACTGGCGTGCGGAGGTGGGTTGATACAGGCTTTATT
>CAZUYZ010000038.1:0-2792 GCA_964624365.1 uncultured Puniceicoccaceae bacterium | reverse complement strand
CATGACGCAAACATCTGCTCAACTTCTTCCTGCGTTTTGGTGCGACCTTCACGCGCGGCTTGCTGACCTTCCTTGATTGATTCAAGGATTTCGAACTCTTCACGGATATCGTGAAGGCTTACGTCATTAGGCAAGGTTTCTAATGTGCTTAAGGCTAGCTGTTTGTCATTCACGCCCCTAACTTCCTTTAATTTCATAAAAAGTGCAACTCCGATTTTATGTTGGCCGGATGCGTCAGTTCGTGAACTTTCTTTAGCTGCGTGACGCTTACATGCGTGTACACCTCTGTACTTTCCAGACAGGTGTGTCCGAGCATCCGCTGGATGAAGCGGATATCCGCGCCGTTTTCCAGCATCAATGTTGCCATACTGTGGCGGAAGATATGACAGCTTCCGGACAGCCCGATATCGGCCTTGCGGATGTGACTGCGTACGCGGTAGCTCAGATGCTTGGGCAACATTGGTTCGCCGTATTCGGTCAGGAACAGACGCTTGCCGCTGAGCGAGCAGACCAGCGAAGGACGCACATCGTCAATGTATTTGCGCAGCCAGGACAAGGCGCGCTGCCCGATCGGCACCATGCGGTCTTTCTTTCCTTTGCCTTCGCGCACCAGGAGCAGTCCGCGCTCCTCGACGATGTCATCAAGTTCCAGGTTTATTAGTTCGGCGCGGCGGATGCCGGTCGAGTAAAGCACCTCCAGGATTGCGCGGTCGCGAAGTCCGACCGGACATGTCAGGTCGGGAACGTTCATCACCTGTTCAACCTGGCTTGCTGTCAGGATCACCCGGGGCAGACGTTTCTCGACCCGGGGCAACTCCAACTCGCTGGCCGGATTGCTCAAGATGTATTTTTGGCGGGTCAGCCACTTAAAGAGTTGCTGCACCGTGGTAAGTTGTCCCCGCTGCGTTTTCAGGCTAAGGGCAGCACTGCCGTCGGGCTTCCTGCGCTGGTAAAGATGCCGCTGGTAACGTTCCAGCATTGGCAGCGTCACCAGCGAAGGGGATTCCAGGCCACGCTCCAAACACCATTTCAAAAAGGTCAACAGATGAAGTTTGCGTGTCTCCACCGTGCGTTCTGCATAGCCGTGCACCGCGAGCCATTGCAGGTGCTCCAACGACAACGAAGCAAGGCTGAGCGGATCGACTGTCCTCGGCCAGTCCTCCGGAGCAACCTTACGGCCTCGCTTCGGATTGCCAAGCCCTTTGCGTTTCACTGGCTTTTGACCGGACATGCCTACGATACGACGGCCTCCAGTTTTTCGGCTTCTTGTGCGTTTGAGTGCTTTTTGTGCCCGTTCGACTCCGAAGCCGCTGAGACACTGGCATCAACTTCGTTAAGTACGGTACTCGAACCATGCTCGTTGGATGCTCGTTGAGTACTCGAACCTGCTTTTTCAATTCTCGAAGTTTGCACCGTAGTCATATTAAGTAGACCGGACATTTGCGGTTTGCCATCATCTTCGCCGCTAAAGAGCAATTCATAAACAAAGCTCTGACCGCGTCCGCCGTGGTGCGATATAACATATTCCATCTCCTGCAGTTTGTTCAGGTGCGTCCTGACCTGGAACTCAGTCCAGCCACTGAACCGCCGCACATCGCGCCGACTAAATAGACATACGTCCGGCGTCAGCTTTTCCTTTTTGCAACGCTCATCGACCATTTCACGAAGCAGGATCAGAAGGCGGCGGGTCTGCGGTGAGAGTTCATCGAGCGAGCGGCCAAGCACTTCGTGCGCAATCCTGTTGGCGGCCTTGATGTCCTCCGCTTCAACTTCGATGTACTGTAAGCCGTCCTTTTCTTTAAGCGGCCGCTGATGCTGGTGCAGCAGAGTGATTGTGCGGATCAACGTTAAGTACTTCATGTGGTCGCGGCGCGTGCGCGTACGATCACTTAGGAAAGTCAACTGTTTGGCATACGGATTGACAACGTGAAGCGGTTTGAGCAAACGCTGCGCGTTGCGGTGGAGGGTCAGGATGCGGTCGCGTTCAACCTTGCGTTTCAAGCCATCAAAGGTTTCCGCCTCGCGCTGCAGGTCGTGGATCGCCTTGGTCTGTTCGCGACTTTCATCGACGGTCAGCACAAGGCAACGGTTCAAAAGCTCTTCGTCGATGTCCACGGCGGTCGTTGTCAGGAAGATCATCACCGGGCCTTCGACGTGATATTCCTCGGTTTTCATCCGGCCCTGATCGTCTTTGCCTGTGCTCGCAATCGTTAATTCACCTTCGGATTGCAGCAGCTTCAAAGCGTAGCTCGCTTTCTCTGCGCCTTCTTCTTCGACGATAGCGAGGATTTTGTTTTTCAGGTTGGTCTCGCCAAGGTAGTACAACGATTGCCCAGTCATGGCCGAGTATTTGACGCGCTCTTCTTCGGGCATCATCGCGAGAACCGATTCCATCAGCGCGGTTTTCCCCGCAGCACTCGTGCTCTGCACGATTATGGCAAGCGGCTTGTCCAGTTTTCTGGATACGGCGGCCAGGTAGCCGGTCAGCTTGTTCGTCGCCTCGCCGACGATCCCGCAAGCGGCAAAGTCTCCGAGGATGCGTTCGAGCAGGTTCTCGGACTTTAGCAAATCGAGCGCGGCTTCGCGATCCTCCGGGGAGATTTCAATTGTCGGTTCGGCGGGTTCCAGAGCGTCTTTCAAACGCGCTTCCTGCAAACTTTCCAAAGCTAGCAACACACGGCCAAGATCACGTTTGATCAGTTCGGTTTCGAGATTCGTTTCTGAAGCGGCCGCATTGATATAATGCGCCCGTTCCTTGGCTCGATACAAGTCGAGCGTGTCCAGATAGAACC
>CAZUYZ010000037.1:0-2630 GCA_964624365.1 uncultured Puniceicoccaceae bacterium | reverse complement strand
TGCTTCCAGCGATGCGGCCAGATTCGTGCCAATTGCAACAATGTCGCCACCCTGTTTGCTAAAGCCCAAATCACCACTAAAGGAAATGAAATCAGCTACAGTCGCCTCAGTAATCGTCATCGCAAACGCAATCGTGTTGGATGCGATTGTCTCATCGAAGACGTAATCGGTCACACCGGAAATGCTCAGGCTGTCATCGGCATTCACACTTGCAGTGGTATCTGCATAACGAACCAGAATGTCTGTTGCTGTAATCGTGGACAGACCCGGAATATTCGCAGTAAACGTACCGTTTTTCAATTCAAACACCGTGCCGTCAGTTCCGGTTTGCAGACCAAAGCTGGCGTCGCTCAAAGTCAAAAATGCCGAACCTGCATTCAGCGATGCAGTCACGTCGCTGCCGATTGCGATAATATCATTACCCGATTTGGTGAATGCAATATTTCCGCCCAGGCTGACAAAACCATCGACTGTAACAGCAAAGCCCGTGGTCGCCAGAACAACTGTGTCCGGTGTGATCGTAGTGCCAAAGGTATAGCTCAGATTACCGACCGATAACTCATCCCCGGCAGTGACGTTACCGGTTGAATCCGAATAGCGAATAAGCGTCGAAGTGGCGCTCGCGCTTCCGAAGCCGTCAATGCTTGCTGCAAACGCACCATTCTTTGATTCCACGACTGTGCCACTGGTTCCTGTGATCAGGCCAATATCGGCGCCGGTTATGCTGACAGAGGCAGCGTCGCCTGCATTCAGCGCGATTGTAATCGCGCTACCAATGCCAACGATGTCATTATTGGTACCACTCTTTTGGAAACCAAAGTTACCGCTTAAGCTTACAAAATTATCTAGCTCTACCAGAATATCCTCACCGGTGACTTCCACAAACCCGCTTATCTCATCTGCGCTGAAGTCAATCACAACTTCTTCTCCATCAATGATGTAAGTGTCGGAAATTTCGTTACCGAACTCGTTCAGGCTCACTGTCATGGTTGCCTGCAGCGTAATGCCGTCCACTCCGACCAGTTGCACAGTACCAGTGACATAACCCGCTTCCAATTCGCCTTCCTGTATCAGCACTGCGGTACCATTAATCAATTCAAGACCCGTCAGTGTTCCACCCGTATTATCTCCAACAAAGACGCGGACGTTATTACCGACAACGACTGTTTCTGAGACACCCTCTTTGGTCGCTGACTTAAAGCTGAAATCACCCTCGATTTCAACTCCGGGGAAGGAGATGGCTAAATTAGAGATAACAACTCTTATATAGTCACCTGCGTCCAGCGAGAGTGTAAAGAATGGACCTGTGTAATTAATCGCTACAGGATTACCTGTATCCGGGTCTGTCATCTTATTGATCTCCAGTTTCACATCAGCTTCAGCAGAAAATCCACCAAAGGCAGTATCTGCTTCAAAGCTCAAGTTGCCTGCGATACCAGCATTACTCACAATCAGCGTACCACGCGCATCATTGATGTCTACTGAAGCGCCATCGGTTCCTTCTCCGTTGAAAGCAGAGATATTACCCTCATCCACTGATACGATTACGACCTGACCCTGATCTGTCGTTGCCTGTTCAAAGAATATCTTACCGTTCAAGCTGACACCGTCTATCGTTAAGGTGCCCTCACCTTGAACACGCACGAGCGGACCAGCGGGCAGGCTGAGTGCGATTGTTTCGCCTCCAATAGCAAATGTTTCGTCAACAAAACGGGTGGTTGTGTTGAGCGCTACTGAGAATGAACCGGACAAAGTCACACCGGGAACATTGGACAATCCAACAGTCGCGGAAATCGCACCCACAAATCCATCTTCACTAATGATAAATGCGCCCTGACCTTCGGTCACACTGATATAGTTGGTAGTACCATCGCCCAGAGCGAGTGAAACTTCCGTTGCGGCAACTTTGATAATTCTTTCGCCAGCATCATCACTCGCCAGAGCGAAGGAGAAGTTACCATAGAGTTCAACCAGACCGTCCAATTGGAATCTGAGGCCCAGCATCTCGACACTGATAAACGGTGTTTCGACAGTGCCCGATTCCATCGTCAGCGTCTGCTGTACGCTTCCCACTTCCAGCAATTTGTTATCAGCGCTATAGTCAACGCCGGTGCTATTGTACTGCACGCGCACCGTATCGACCGACACCAGGCTAAAGTCCAAACCACGCAGGATAGGATCACCGCTCACATCCAGCGCCAAAGTATTGTCTGCGTTAATCAACAGAGCCAGGTTGCCGTTCTCGACCCCAATTTCAAAGTCACCGACAGACATCAATATCGACACACCACTTGCAACAACCTTGATTGCCTGATTCTCACCCGTGCCTTCACGGCTGAATCCAAAACTACCCGAGCCGGTGAATGTATCGATGATGGTGAAGTTCACCGTTCCACTCACGGCAATCAAGGTATCCGAATAATCCAGAGTAACACCCGCTTCGGCGAATACAATGTTGTCATTGGTAAAGTCGATTGCTGCGGATCCATTTGCCGACTGATTCAGTTCAATCAGGCCGTTGCTGGCTTCAAAGGTTAACACGTCCGGACCACCTGACAGGCTCGCCGCATCAAAATCAACTTTAAGCGCTGTCCAGACCTCAGGCGTCAACTCATCCGCACGGATTTCGC
>CAZUYZ010000036.1:0-12772 GCA_964624365.1 uncultured Puniceicoccaceae bacterium | reverse complement strand
CCTTGAGAATACGCAGGCATCTGGAAAAGAGTTGGCAGGCTATGGACTTGACCGTGGAAGAAGGCCTGGAACTTTTGAGTCAGTGGAACGTGCAGGAACTTGTGGATACAAAAACCAACACGGTGTTGTGTCGAAAAGTCCCCCAACCCAATGAAGTGCAGCAAAAACTGCTGGAAGCCTTAGAATTGAAAGCCCCAGAAAAAATAAGCCTGAATGAAGTCAATGTAGTCACGCGCAAAAAGCTACCAAAACAGAGAAAATCCGCGCAAATAAGAGGATCGCGGCTGTTTTTGATTTAAAAAGCAAGTGAACTTCCGTTGGAAAACAAAACACGATAAAGCTCATGCTCAACAGAACTTGAAACCTCGCGGCTATAAAGCTCAAAGGCTCAAGCGTTGTTATATCAAAAAGAAGAATGGCAAGTTGCGGCCGCTCTCGATTCCGACGATGAAGGATCGTGCGATGCAAGCGCTTTATCCGGTCGCAGAAGCACAGGCAGATCCCAATTCTTGCGGGTTCCGTCCTGGTCGTTCGACCCACGATGCGATTGAGCAAATCTATAATACGTTAACGGGCGCAGGTCATCGAAGTCACTGGATTCTAGAAGGTGACATTAAAGCCTGTTTTGATAAAATCAGCTATGATTGGCTGTTAGAAAATGTGCCCATGGACAAAACCGTCCTGAAGCAATGGCTCAAGGCAGGCTATCTCGACCAGAAAAAGCCCTTCCAAACCACCGAAGGAACTCCTCAAGGCGGAATCGCTTCACCAGTCCTATGCAATTTGGCATTGGATGGGATGCAAGCGACGATAGCAAAACTCGCAAAAGAGGCGGGAACGAAAGCGCACTTCATCCGCTACGCGGATGATTGTGTTTTCATAGGCTACAATAAAGCGTTTTTGTTAGATGTTGTAAAACCAGCCTTAGAGGACTTGCTTTCAGTCTGCGAACTGGAACTCTCCAAAGAAAAAACACTCCTAACTCACATCAATCAAGGATTCACCTTTCTGGGTAAGTCGATTCGGAAGTATTCCGGGAAGCTTATCATAAAACCTTCTCGAGAGTCGATACAGAGTTCTCTATTGCTGGCTATCGAATGACTCGATAGCTTTTCGAAGCTTGAGCCGTATGCAGGGAAACTTGGGTTAAGACATTGCTAAAGCCAGATTAACGCCTATAGCGTGGAGGTGCAGGTCTGAGGCAAACAAATTTTATTCGTAAGGCCATTGTAATTTCACAGGATAAGTATGGATGAAATTATGTTTCATTATGGGGGACCAACTGAGCCACAATCTGAGCAGTCTGTCGGATTTAAAAGCCGGCGAAGATTTTATTTGGATGTGTGAAGTGCGTTCAGAGGCAACACGAGTAAAGCATCATAAGAAGAAAATAGCATTTATTTTTTCGGCCATGCGTCATTTTGCTGAAGAGCTTAAGGGAAAAGGGCATAGGGTACATTATACAAAGTATACGGATTCCGATAACGGTGGTTCATTCACTGAAGAGGTCTCGCGGGCATTAAAGTTATACAATTTTGAGCAGATTGTTGTTACTATGCCAAGTGAATACTCTGTTTTGAAGGAGGTTGAGCGCTGGAAAGACGAGTTTGATGTAGAAGTCAAAATTTGTCCAGACGAGCGTTTTCTATGCACATCCGGGCAGTTTGCTAAATGGGCCGAAGGGCGCAAACAACTGCGCATGGAATATTTCTATCGGGAGATGCGGCGTGAGCATAATATTCTGATGGATGGTGATAAACCGGTCGGCGGACAGTGGAACTACGATTCCGAAAATCGTAAGCCTCCCAAAGGTGGGTTGAATATTCCAAAAACTTACATTGGCCACACCGACGAAATTACGGATGAAGTGCTCGAGCTGGTTGGCCGTGAGTTTGACGAGCATTTTGGTGATTTAGAACCTTTTTTCTTTGCAGTTAATGCCGATCAGGCGCGCTACGCCCTGAGAAAGTTTATCGAGGAACGATTGATGAATTTTGGCGATTTTCAGGATGCGATGCTGCAGGGAGAGCCATGGATGTATCACAGCCACATCAGCTTTTATATTAACTGCGGCTTACTGACACCTCGAGAGTGTATTGAGGCTGCCGAAATAGCTTATCATAAAGGACAAGCTCCGATTAATGCAGTGGAAGGGTTTATCCGCCAAATACTGGGTTGGCGTGAGTACGTCCGCGGCTTGTACTGGCTCAAAATGCCGAAATATGAGGGGATGAACCATTTGAAAGCAACGCGGCATCTACCTGATTTCTTTTGGACTGCTAAAACAGAAATGAACTGTCTGAAGCAGTGTATTCAAGAGACTAAAGAAAATGCTTACGCCCATCATATTCAACGATTGATGGTTCTTGGGAATTTTGCTCTAATTGCGGGGCTAAATCCGGATGAAGTAAATGAATGGTATTGGGTTGTGTATGCAGATGCTTATCAATGGGTCGAGTTGCCCAATGTTAGTGGGATGATATTGTTTGCCGATGGTGGTTTACTGGCTTCAAAGCCTTACGCAGCAAGTGGCGCCTACATAAATAAGATGTCGAATTACTGCAAAGATTGTCATTTCTCAGTCAGTAAGAAGAATGGCCTTAATGCCTGCCCTTTTAATTATCTTTATTGGGACTTTCTAATAAAACACAAAGAAGCTTTGGAAAATAACCCGCGCATGACTATGATCTATCGCACTCTTAGCAAAATGTCTTCTGAACGTATTGACGAAATTGGTGAAGACAGCAAACGTTTCCTTTCAATGCTTTGACCTGATTATATGTAGTACATTGTATTGCTTTCACTAACAACGAAAGCTTCCAGCGTATAGCTCTCGATCGCTCCCTTTAATTTATTGCCAATTGCATCCCAAATCCTGGCTACACTCTCTCCGGAATGGCCTTTGGACTCAATTTTGTTTTCCAGTAGTTCGTTATCGATCGCAGCCACAATCTCACAGAGCCCAATTCGGTTGGGGGATCGCGATAATGCATAGCCTCCTTGCTTTCCGCGCTTGCTGATAACTAGGCCAGAGCTACGTAATTCGTTTAAAATCTGCACTAAATAATTCGCCGGAACAACCTCGATTTCAGCCAATTCCTCAATATGGGCCAGCCTGCCACTTTCATAAAGGCGAGCGAGTTGTGCCAGAACACGGCAGGAATATTCAAGTTTACAGGACAATTTCACATCGTCTAACTTAGGTTCTTGGGTAAAGAAGTAAACTTGATTTGATCAAATTGCAGACAATTCTGGTTGTTGATCTTAAGCACAATTAAGGCCCTGGAAGAAAAAAACTGAAAAAAGTCCTTTTTTGCTCACTTTTTGATGGCATCTCATCAACTTAAAGAACATTTTCTGCTGCTTATGTCCGAACAAGAAAACTCCAAAGACTTAAGCCAAACAACCTCGAATGAATCGGCTGCTGGAAATGCCGCCAACGATACCTATGATTCTTCCAAAATTCAGAAATTGGAAGGTCTGGAGGGTGTTCGTAAACGGCCCGATATGTATATTGGTGATACGAACGAGCGTGGACTGCATCATTGCGTTTTTGAAATCGTCGACAACTCCATTGACGAGGCGCTTGCTGGGTTCTGCTCGCAAATCACTGTTAGTATTCACAATGACGGCTCCTGTTCAATAGAGGACGATGGTCGGGGCATCCCGGTCGATATTCATCCAAAATACAACATCCCAGCGCTCGAACTAGTCATGACCAATCTGCATGCCGGAGGCAAATTTGGCAAAGGCGCCTATCAGGTTTCCGGAGGTTTGCACGGCGTCGGGGCCAAGTGCGTGAATGCGGTCTCGGAGTGGTTCGAAGTGGAGGTAAGCCGTGACGGCAAGGTTTACAAAATGGAATTTTCACGTGGCAAGACAACGTCGAAAATGAAAGTCATCGGCCAAACTAAGCGTAACGGCACTCGAATTGCATTTTCCCCGGATCCTGAAATTTTTGAAACCACTCGGGAATTCAGATTTGAATTGCTCGGTAAGCGTCTGCGTGAACTTGCCTTTCTCAACCCCGGTATCAAAATTACATTTGTTGACGAACGTATCAACAAGACGGAGAGCTTCATCTTCAAAGACGGTATTGCGGAATACGTTAAGTTTCTAAATGAAAACAAAAGCGTCGTTCATGAAGATCCAATCAGCTTTCACGGAGAAGCGCCAACACCGAATCCCGATCTGGACGCCAACATAATTGTCGACATTGCCATGCAGTATAATGACAGTTACAGCGACCAGATTTATGCCTATGCAAATTCCATACATAACATAGAAGGCGGGACCCATCTCTCGGGATTTCGTACTGCGCTGACCCGTGCGATCAACGCTTACGCAAAACAAAACAGCCTGATCAAGGATAAGGATCCAAGCCTGAGCGGTGACGACACGCGCGAAGGTTTGACGGCGGTTATTTCGGTTAAAGTGCCCGAGCCACGCTTTGAGGGACAGACCAAGACAAAACTTTCCAACGGCGAAGTAGACGGGATTGTCCAAAAAATCACTGGCGAACAGCTGAAATACTATTTCGAGACCAACCCGCAGGTGGCCAAAAGGCTTTGGGAGAAGTGTCTGCACGCTGCCCGTGCTCGTGAAGCTGCCCGCAAAGCGCGCGAAACCGTACGCAAAGGAGCCCTTTCTGGAGGTGGGCTGCCCGGGAAACTGGCTGACTGTTCTTCAAGAGATCCATCTATTTCTGAACTTTATATCGTCGAGGGTGATTCCGCTGGTGGCTCTGCAAAACAAGGTCGTGATCGGGCCACGCAAGCAATCCTGCCCATACGTGGAAAGCTTCTTAATGTGGAAAAAGCGCGCTTGGATAAAATGTTGAACAACAATGAAATTAGGAGCCTCATAACAGCTTTAGGCACCGGAATTGGAGATCACGAAGGCGATGGCGCTTTTGACGCCTCCAAGGCACGGTATCATAAAATCATTCTGATGACTGATGCCGATGTTGACGGCGCTCATATCCGCACGCTACTGCTCACTTTTATTTTTCGCCAAATGCGTGGACTGATCGAGTCGGGTTACATCTACATTGCCCAACCGCCGCTTTATAAAATTAAGCGTAAGCGTCGAGAACAGTACGTTGGCGATGATGCAGAGATGAACCGCATATTGCTGGAGTTGGGTACTGAAGAGGTCAATTTGGTACGCTTGCGCGACAATCGTGATCTTGCCAGCGAGACCATTCATAAGTTGGTTGGTATCCTTTCTCAGTTGGAAATGCTCGGTCGTGGTGTCACGCGACATGGCTGTGACTTTGCGACTTATCTGGATCAACACGAAACTGGAACACGGGTATTGCCACGTTACATTGTGCGCATCCGCACTGGAAATCAGGAAGAGTTTCGCTATCTTAAGGATGACGAAGCCCGCGCTGCGTTCCATGAAGAATTCGGATTAGAAGACGCTGATTCCAGCGATACACTCACCCTGGAATCGGAGAATGAGTCAGGTGTGACTGTTCAACAACGCATTTCATTGCACGAGATATTTGAATCCACTCAGATCACAAAGCTTGTCAACAGCCTCGCTGAAGCCGGGATGGACGTGAGTAAGTTCACGCGTACGGAAGACGAGCGTTATCACGTTATCGAAAATAAGGGCAATGAGAAGAAGGAGGTAGTTCACAAATTGCATTCCATTATCGAACTTATTGAGACGATTCGCATCATCGGACGTCGTGGGCTTAGCATCCAGCGTTACAAAGGTCTTGGAGAAATGAATCCGAAACAGCTCTTTGAAACTACAATGGACCCGACCACCCGTATCCTGCTCAAAGTTAATATTGCAGATGCTGCCGCTGCCGATGGAACCTTTTCCATGTTAATGGGGGAAGACGTCCCTTCGCGTCGTGCGTTCATTGAAGACAATGCACTCAACGTTTCCTATCTGGATGTTTAAGCATAGGAAAAAGGCTGAGAGAGCAGACTACTAACCAACGATTAATAATTTAAAAATTTCCATTCTCAAAAGATGTCCGAAGAACAACCACCTGAAATTAACGACGACAACGATCGATCTGAAGTTACTTCTATCGTCGAGATCATGCAGACGGCCTACATCGATTATTCGATGTCCGTTATCATCAGCCGTGCCTTACCTGATGTGCGTGATGGATTAAAGCCGGTACAACGCCGTATACTGTACGCGATGCTGCGCGAGGGTTTGCTCCATAACCGTAATTTTGACAAATGCGCCGGTGTCGTTGGTGAAGTACTTAAGAACTATCATCCTCATGGTGATAGCTCTGTCTATGATACACTGGTTCGTCTGGCTCAGGACTGGGTAATGCGTTACCCACTGATAATTCCTCAAGGCAACTTTGGTTCGATTGATGGTGATCCACCCGCTGCCTATCGATACACCGAGTGTAAGCTCGAATCCATTTCCGAAGAATTACTTAAGGATATTGATGAGGATACGGTTGATTTCGTGCCCAACTACAAGGAAAGCACAACCGAGCCCTCTGTACTGCCTGCCGCGATGCCCAATCTTTTAATGAATGGCTCAACAGGTATTGCCGTTGGCATGACCACCAACATTCCGCCACACAATCTGTCTGAAATCATTGATGCCGCCTGCGCTATTATCGACAACCCAAGCATCTCTCTCGATGAACTGATCCAGATCATTCCCGGTCCAGATTTCCCCGGCGGCGGTTACGTGCACGGCAAATCCGGCATCGACAGCTATCTGCGCACCGGACGTGGTATTGTCCGCACTCGTGGCATTGCCGAAGCCGTTGAAAAAAATGGTAAGGAACAAATCATCATCTCTGCCATCCCTTACAACGTAAACCGCGCATCGCTAGTCGTACGTATCGCAGAACTGATCTCGGAAAAGGCAATTGACGGGATTTCCGATCTGCGTGATGAATCGACCGAAATAACACGTATTGTCATCGACCTCAAGCGTGGCGCCATACCGCGCGTTATTATCAATCAGCTTTATAAAAGCACGCCTCTGGAAAGTTCCTTTGGTGTTATTCTGCTGGCGCTCGATAATCGTCGACCGAAACAGATGAACATCAAAGAGATGATCAGTTGCTACATTGATCATCGTCGCGAAGTCATCTATCGCCGTACACAGTTTAAGCTCAATAAAGCAGAAACAAGAGCCCACATACTGGAAGGGTTCAGGGTAGCCCTTGATAACCTTGATGATTTTGTAAAGATCATTCGGGCGTCCAAGAATCGTGAAGAGGCAAAACAGCGCTTGATGGCTCGTTATGAGATTACTGAGCTGCAGACTAATGCAATTTTGGAACTCCGCCTGTATCAGCTCACCGGGCTTGAACGCGACAAAATCGAGGAAGAATACGCTTCATTGATGGAACTGATCGCTTACCTGCGTGATATCCTCGATAATGAGTCCCGTCTGCTCGAAGTCATTAAGGATGAACTGGTTGAAATGAAGGAAAAGTACGGCAATCCACGCCGTTCTGAGATACTCGCAATCGATGGAGATCTGAGTATGGAAGACATTATTCCCAATGAAGGTTGCATGATTACTGTCACACATAAGGGCTTTATGAAGCGCACATCTATTGACGAGTATCGTTCTCAGAAGCGCGGAGGTAAAGGTGTTATTGGCTCCGGGCAGTACGAAGCTGATTTTGTTGAGCAGCTTTTCACTGCAAGTACTCACGATTATATAATGTTTTTCATGAACAATGGCCGGGTTTATGTTGAAAAAGTGTATAATCTGCCCGAAGGCACACGCACTTCCAAAGGCCGTGCCCTTGCCAATATTCTTGAATTACAGAAAGATGAAAAAATCGCGGCAATGATTTGTGTAAAAGACTTTGACATATCTGATCAGCGCATCGTCCTCGCAACCAGCAAAGGTGTCGTTAAGAAAACGTTGCTTTCTGATTATCGGAACTACCGTAAAGGCGGAACCATTGGCATCAATATTGATGAAGGGGATATTCTGATCGGCGCTCGACTGACTACTGGAAACGATGATATCATACTTGTCACCAGTAGTGCGCAATCTATCCGTTTTTCAGAGCATGATTTGCGTGATCAAGGCCGTGCAACACGAGGAGTTCGGGGTATCAAACTGAAAAAAGAAAACGATACAGTAGTAGCCATCGAAATTGTTGATGAAAACGCTAAACTGCTTATCGCTGGTGCCAATGGACTAGGCAAACGCACGGAATTTTCTGAATACCGCCAGCAATCGCGCGGCGGATCTGGTACCATTGCAATCAAATCTGATAAAGTTGTCGGTGCGCTTAGTGTCATTGATGACGATGAGATCATGATGTTCACTAAAAAAGGTCAAGCGGTTCGCAGTCCAATTAAAGATGTCCGCATAACTGGTCGTTTTGCAAGTGGCGTAAAGTTGATTAACCTATCCGAAAAGAGAGACGTTTTAATAGGAATTTCCAAAGTAATCGCCTCCGAAGAAGATGAAACCGGAGAGGATGGAGGAGAAAGTGAAGAAGTGCTTGAGTCAGAAGTTCAGGAATGACATCTTTAAACATACCTAGTACAGTGTAACATGTAGTCAAAGCCGCTTTTTCCGGGGCAGCGGTAGCCGAAACTACATACAATCTCGTCTTTTGAGAAAGATTTTGACTCATGCAAAGACCCCCGAGACCTGAAGATGAGGAGATAAATCAAGTGCCTAACAGACGAAGCAATTAACCAGTTGGCTTCCTTTTGTACATAAGAAGCAAAGCGCCTTTAACCTTATAGTAGAACCGTAGTGAAAGACAAGGCGGGTCTCTCGTGAGGGACTCAGTACGAAAGAAGTCTGTAGCAAAGGCACGACCGTAGGAACACGAAACGGCTATGAGGCTAGGTACGAGCGATGAGTGTGCGAGGAAACACGAAATCCAAGGGTCACCGAAAGGCGTATCTTGTAGAGCCGTGCGGCACGGGCCGAAAGTTCATGCACCTTACCCGGGGAGGCCTGCTGGTTGAGAGACCGGCAGGAGTCAGCAGAGGCCATAGTAGTGAAGAAGCCTGTGGAAACATGGGAAGAGCGAAGGGCCAAAGAACCAAGAGAGAGCAATCAGCCGACCGTCTTGCTGTTAGCAGACGCGTAGGCTGACGAAACAATGCATCCGGGGAAAGCGTGTTCACTACATCCATTTTTTAAATGTTGTTCAGATAGACAGCGGCTCCGAGCAAACCGGGGTGGGGGTGCATTACGATGGCCGTGGGTATATTCTTTAGGTAATTTTTGTAATTTAATGTATTTTCAAAGCGTTCTCTGAATTTGCTCTGTAGCAAGATATCATGAAATTTTGGAACGATCCCACCGCCGATGTAAACACCTCCGGTTGCTCCGAATGTAAGTGCGCAATCACCGGCGAAACTACCCAACACTTCAAAGAAAGTATGTAATGTTTTTTGGGCCACGCCGTCCTTTTTCTTCAAAGCTGCCGCAGAAATTTCGTCTGCCTGGAAATATTTGGCTGTCTGTTTATGATAGCTGCATAATGCATGGTAGATGTTGATAAGTCCCTTTCCGGAGAGCAATTCTTCGCAGGAGACTATTTGCAGCTTAGCTCTCAAAAAGCGCAGAATATAGTCCTCAATTTCGTTTTCCGGAGAAAAACTCCGATTGCCGCCTTCGGTGCTGAGAACAATAGTCTTTCCCTTGTAGTGAAGCATACCGGCAACGCCCAGTCCAGTTCCGGGCCCCAGTACACAGCGTTGCTGCTCAAGATCAAGTCGAGGCCCTGTACAAATGGTAAGTAGATCATCTGGACCAATAACAGTTGTTGCCGTTGCTGCGGCGACGAAATCATTGATGACGCTCAGACGGTTCAGCTTGAACCGATGGACTACTTGATCGCGCGAGAAGTTCCAGGTATTGTTGGTTAGTTTTACGATGTCTTCTTTTTTTCTGACTGGACCTGCCACGGCGAGACAGGCAGATTTAATAGATATAACATTGTCCGAGAGGTAATTTTCAATGACTTCAAGTGGAGAGCCGAATTGGTCACATTTATATGCTTTAATGTTTTTTAGATCGGTGGTGCCTTCTTCGCAAATAGCAAAACGGGCATTGGTTCCACCGATATCAGCGACAAGTTGATGTTCAGTGTTCAATGGAAAAAGCCGGGTGTTCGATGTTCGCGAAGTCCAGGGAACTGTTTATGGCCGAAATAGGTCTTCCTTTTAAGGTCATGGACAAGTTTCAAAGTCCTTCCAGTACGTTTTTGCCAATAACCGTTCCGCTGGCCTGTAAAAGGTGGGCTTTGTTTAAGGTTTCGGCAGTTAGCTTTCCCATATTTTGGTTAACAACGGATTGCAGATTTTTGCTGTCGATTAGTTCTGAAACACGGTTCAGCAGTTCATGTTGTTTTTCCATGTCGTGCGTATGAAACATCGAGCGCGCAAACATGAATTCCCAACTGAGACTGAGAGCTTTGGGCTTGATCGGACGGATATCAAGCTCGTCAGGATCATCTATGAGCGCAATGTGACCACGTGGCCTTATGAGCTCTACAATTGAGGGAAAGTGTTTTGCCGTCCCATTTAGAGATGCGACGTAGCGTGGTTCAAGATCGAGCGCTTTAACTTGGTTTACCAAAGATTCACGATGATTGATGACATGATCCGCTCCCATTTTCTCGACCCAGCGAATTGTTTCGGGACGAGATGCGGTTGCGATCACCGTCAGGTTGGTCAGTTGCTTTGCCAGTTGAATCAATATCGAGCCAACACCGCCAGCTCCTCCGATTATAAGCAACTGTTCATCCCCTCCGTCTTTTTCTTTCAATAGAAATGAGTCAAAGAGGATTTCCCAAGCGGTTATCGAAGTGAGTGGAAATCCGGCGGCTTCGGCAAATCCCAAAGAGGAAGGCTTTCTTCCAACAATTCGCTCATCGACTAACTGAAATTCAGCATTCGTCCCTGACCGATTGAGATCACCTGCGTAGAATACCTCATCGCCCGGTTTAAAGAAACGCACCCCACGGCCAACATCTTTCACCACACCAGCACCATCATAGCCAATGATTCTGGGATCATCACCAGGTTCAAAACGCTCGCGCACTTTGATATCGACTGGATTTACTGAAACTCCCCGAACCTCGACCAAAATATCCCGTGGGCCGGGCTTTGGTTTAGCGGCCTCGAACTCAACCAGAGCATTAAGCTCGGAGACGCGTCCGATCTTATTGTATCCAATCGCTCGCATTAGCCCGTCTATGCAAGATAGCTTCTTAGCATCCAAACTGTTTTTTCATGCACCTGAATGCGTGCGATCATTAAATCTTCCGTTTCGGAGTCCTCTTTTTCAGCGGCACAGTCTCTGGCTGCTTTGAGATCTGTCAGCAGTTTTTCGTTAGCCTTGATCAGAGACTTAACCATGTCCTTAGCCGAAGTGTCCTCATCAATTTCCTGAATATTTGCCATTTTTGCGAGTTTGGAGAGCCCGCCGGGCGCCAGTGAACCCAGTGCGCGAATACGTTCAGCGATTTCGTCTACCGCCTGAAAGAGTTCTGTATATTGTTCCTCAAAAGCCTGATGTAGTGAGAAAAACGAAGGACCGCGAACGTTCCAGTGGCATAAATGTGTTTGGCCGATAAGTGCATAAGTATCGGCGACAATCAAACGAAGCGCATCTATTGTGGATTTACTCATTTTTTTTTTATTGATTTGGATTTAGGTGCTTAGGTTGGTAATCAAATGATTCAACCTTTGGAAATTAACTACAGAGACTTTTAAGAGATTTAAGAATGGATGGGATTGCTTCCACCATGGAGTCGAGGGATTCCTGATAGGCTTCAAAATTTTGGCCAAAAGGGTCTGGAATCTGAGAGCCTTCATTGTTTTCAACGAATTGTCGGAACAGGTGTATGTGTTCAGGAAGATTCTTGTATCTGTGAAAGCGGAGTGTTTCCAAATGTGAATCTGTCATCCCTAAAATAACCAGCGCACGGTCAATCAGTTTTTGGTCTACAGGCTGACTTCTGTGCTGCGAAAGATCGATGTTGAATTTTTTGAGAGCGGCGACGGAATTATCCGAGGCGGATGAACCAGTTCCGGCAGCAACTCCGGCAGACTCAACAACAAGCTGATTCAATGGAGCCTTTTCAGCGGACAAAGCGTGCTCCAGCAACTTAGCTGCCATAGGACTTCGACAAGTGTTTCCAGTGCAGATAACTAGTACAAGATTGCGATTTTGAGTCATAATATGGAACAAAAACCTATTCTGAACCAAATAGCTTTCAAATATTAAATTGTATTTTGTTGTTTTGTAGCTGCTGGTTTGCAGCGTTCTGGTTACTTTGGCTGCTTTTCAAGATGATCATATTATTGCGACCAGGGAACAGGCCATTGTGACCGAAACTGCGGGCGGTGTAAGAAATTTTGTATAAAGTTGTTTTCTCACTGATGCAGTTCATTTGTATTCATTTGGCATTCTTTCAGAAAACTCAATGGCAAATCGATTTAATGCCGCTAGCCAATTCTGGATAGGCATCGTCCACTTTTTGCTGATGTTCTCAATCGCCAGAAAAAACAGCTTATAGAGCGATTCTAAGGTTGGAAAGAGATTACGAGAACGACTGATCTTTCTGGATGAGCTATTCAACGACTCGATCGCATTGGTCGTGTAAATGACTTTGCGAATCTCCTCGGGATAGTCGAAGAATGGGATGATGTTATCCCAGTGAGCCTGCCAACTTTTGACAATTGCCGGGAAACGTTCATCGTAGTTTTGCCGGAACTCATTAAGGGCTGTTTCAGCAGCCTGAGCAGTCGGAGCATTGTAGATGTGCTTGAGT
>CAZUYZ010000035.1:0-3712 GCA_964624365.1 uncultured Puniceicoccaceae bacterium | reverse complement strand
GCCACTCAAAGAAAAGGACGGCTTGCAGTACATTGAAGTCGAACTGTCCGACCTGGCCGCAGCCAATGTTTTGGCCCATGAAGTGCTTGGTCGCTCGCTCGATGAGTTGCCCCCGCAGACACGTCGATTATTGGAACAGTTAAAGCGGATGGTTGAGGCACGTTGTCAGTCTGAGGCAATCGACCCGGATGTTTACTGGTTCACCCGCCGCGAAGTGCGTGAGTTCACTGGCTGGAGCAATACCCAGCTCAAAGTTCATCTGGATCGTCTGGAAGAACTGGAATACATTTACCCGCGTCGCGGCGGCATGCGCGGTAGCGCGTATGAATATGAACTGCTGTTCGACGGCGATACCGAAACGGACGAACCGCAGTTGATCGGCTTGATCGACCTTGAAAAATTAGGCTACGACGCAAAGTTTACGGGGTTTATGAACAGGTTTGCGGGGTCAAAACGCCCCCAAAACGGGGCCTTTACCAAATCTGATTTAGCTGCCAAAGCGCAGAAAAAGGAGGTTTCGCAGTCATTGCCCCAAAATCGTCAAAATGCACAAGAGGCCAAAAAGCTGGAGGCCGTCGTATCGTAGACATGTCCGGTCAAAAGCCAGTGAAACGCAAGGGTCTGGGCAATCCGAAGCGTGGCCGCCGGAGCGCTCCGGAGGATTGGCCGAGGGCAGTTGATCCGCTGAGCCTGGCTTCGTTGTCGCTGGAGCATCTGCAGTGGCTTGCAGTGCACGGTTACGCCGAACGCACGGTGGAAACACGCAAACTTCACCTCTCAGCCTTTTTGAAGTGGTGTCTGGAACGGGGCCTGGAATCCCCTTCGGCAGTGACACTGCCAATGCTGGAACGTTATCAGCGACATCTTTACCAGCGCAGGAAGCCCGACGGCAGCGCTGCCCTGAGCCTGAAAACACAGCGGGGGCAGCTCACCACGGTGCAACAACTCTTCAAATGGCTGACCCGCCAGAAATACATCCTGAGTAATCCTGCCAGCGAACTGGAATTGCCCCGTGTCGAGAAACGTTTGCCCCGGGTGATCCTGACGGCAAGCCAGGTCGAACAGGTTATGAATGTACCCGATCTGACGTGTTCGGTTGGACTTCGCGACCGCGCAATCCTTGAGGTGCTGTACTCGACCGGCATCCGCCGTGCCGAACTGATTCACCTGGAACTCGACGACATCGTCGAGGAACGCGGATTGCTCCTGGTGCGTGAAGGCAAAGGCAAGAAAGACCGGATGGTTCCGATCGGGCAGCGCGCTTTGGGCTGGCTGCGCAAATACATTGATGACGTGCGTCCTTCGCTGGTTTGCTCACTCAGCGGCAAGCGTCTGTTCCTGACCGAATACGGCGAGCCGCTCCTGCCCAAGCATCTGAGCTACCGCGTGCGCAGTCACATCCGCAAGGCCGATATTGGGCTGTCCGGAAGCTGTCATATCTTCCGCCACAGCATGGCTACGCTGATGCTGGAAAACGGCGCAGATATCCGCTTCATCCAGCGGATGCTCGGCCACAGCTGTCTGGAAAGCACCGAGGTGTACACGCACGTGAGCGTCACGCAGCTAAAGAAAGTCCACGAGTTGACGCATCCGGCTGAAAGCAAAGGTTGAAAAAATCAAAAACAATGCCATGTTAAACACTATGAACGCCGCAGAAATCATCCAGGAAATCGAACGTCTTCCCGAAAACGAAAAAGGTAAGGTCGTTGAATTTATGCGCTATCTTCCTAATCAAGAGACGCTTGAAGCAATGGAAGAGGCCAAGCACCCCGAAAAGCTGGAGAAGTTTGATTCGGCTGCGGATATGTTCAAAAAGCTCGGAGTAGAATGTTAGAAGTTAGAACGACGACCCGCTTTAAGAAAGAGGTCAAAAAAGCGGCACGTCAGCAAAAAGACATGCGGAAACTGGGTGAAGTAATTGACTTGCTTCAAGCCGGAAAACCTCTTCCTCAGCGCAACCTTGATCACGCGTTGACTGGCAATTATGCAGGGCACCGAGAATGTCATCTGTCTCCGGATTGGCTGTTGATCTACAAAATAGAAGAAAACATGTTGATTTTAGTGCGCACAGGCTCGCACAGCGAACTGTTTCGCTGATCTTATCTTTAGCCGCTTTGGACTTGGTTGGCTCGTCGGAAAAGACCTTGCCTTGAACGCCGGACGTCTTCACTTTTTAGACCGTTATCTATGGTCGCTTTGAACACAGACTTTGCCGCGAGCAAACCAGCCACCGACACGAAAAAACGCGTCGGGAGATTTTTTTTCTTTAGCCGCTGAAAGCGTTGAGGAAGATCGCCGCTCAAGCCGCAGATACACCGGGGAAAAACGAGATTGTCGCTACGATACCACGTCAGTTGACACCGAGTTTGAATACGGCCCATTCGGTGAGCTAATCCGCGCAACCGGCGAGAAGAAGGATGCGTTTAATTTTAGATTCAGCACCAAGTATCAGGATTCCGAGACCGGACTGCTGTATTACGGATATCGGTATTACAATGCAGAATTGGGACGATGGTTAAATCGCGATCCTATCGAAGAGGACGGCGGATTGAATCTGTATATGTTCAATTATAATGAACCAATGCTCTTTATAGACCCTGATGGTCGTCATCCTATAGTCATTGCAGCTGTGGTCGTTGGAGCTTCATTAGTTGCTTATCAAGCATACCATTATCTTGATGGGCTCTTGGCTGGTGTAGATATAATGGATCGTTCCATCGAAGATGCCCAAAAGGCTAAAGATGGAAACATTGATGATCTAATAGAGGCTTGTGAGCGTAGGGTGGATAATTTTAGAGAAGCTACCAATGACTCTTTTATTCCGATGATTGAGAACACACCTCACAGCATTTTGAATGGTCCAGCTTCAATGAAAGTTCCACCGATGTCGCCTACGCATGCATTTCCAATAGAAGAAGTTATAAATGGATAGAGAGTACTAGTTCGAAGTTTGGAGGATACTTTAGGCGGCCTAAAAACAGCAAATTGCCTAGCCCTAAGGCCATTAATGAGCAGATGAAAGGCGAAATTTGGGAGTCTTCTTTTTTGGGTATCGATTAATTTTTTAGGATTATGAAGAAAAAATATTTTCATGTTTTCAATACACTCTTTGCAATTGTAGTTTTGTCGTTCTTGATACTTCTGCCACGTCTATCAAAGTATCAAGAATCCGCCGAGTATTTCATAGAGTTACTAGAAAGTGAGAGATCAATAGATCACCAACAGTTAATGCATGTTGCGGATTTTATTAGTGCACAGAATATCAATATTTTGAATGGATTGTCCTTTTCCATAACTCTTGCAATTTATATTCTGATTATGAGTTTAGTACCTCTTTTTCTCGGCAAGAAGGCAACGAAAAGGGGGCATTGAAAGCGCCGGGTGTTACTGCTTTAATTAAGACCGACCAAAATTGCCGTTTTAAAATCATAAGATTTTGGGGTGTATGCCGGATTATTGAGAACAAAGTTAGCCCGTAGAAAAACTTCGGATAGGGTCAGAAAACTTCGGATAGGGTCAAACTTCGGATAGGGTCATGCCGTAAACTTCGGATAGGGTCAAACTTCGGATAGTCTAGGTCGAGCGGCCGGTTGCCCGACCGCGCTCCTACAGACCCGTGCGAGCGCAATTAACGCACACGGTTCCTCGAGTTATGGATTCGCTAGAAGTAGCTATGGACTATACGCGGTTGTATCAGTGGATAATTCACCAG
>CAZUYZ010000034.1:0-4387 GCA_964624365.1 uncultured Puniceicoccaceae bacterium | reverse complement strand
TGTTCCATTCAATCGCAAGCCTACTGGAAGTCGTCGCCTAAAGGCGAGGGTTTTTCTCCCATTCCCCGAGCGGGACAATAAAATGTACTAATGCTAGAGTTGTATGTTCGATATGGTGTTTCGATTTGTTGGAGTTTTTGTTTTTGTTTTCGGGTGTTTGGTATTGGTTGCCTTTAATCAGGGCTGGGCTTCTCGTTACAGTTTACTGGGTCTAATGAATGTTTTTATAATTATTCTGTTTCTTATGACACTAAAAAAAACAGAATAAAAGTCGTGGGTAAATGTTACTGTTTGAATTGAGACTGTGCAGATTTACCGAATTAAATCATAAGATTTTTGCAACTGTGCCTGATTATTGAGAACAAAGTTAGCCTTTAACGTCATAACATTTTTAAGTTTATGCTTCCGAGTCTCGCTAACGGGGATGTGTTCGGAAAATGGATGGGGCTCTTTTTTAGCTTTGCCTAACTGTGTGACACTTACGATAAGCTATGATTTTTGTTGGATTTTTCAGATTTTAAATAGATATATAGATTCATGGATTGTTTGCGAAAGGTTCATATGATCCCGTTCATTGTTGGAATTTGCACATTATGCACCTTAGCGGCTTGTCGATCTACACTTTCTGTCGCCAGTGAGCCAGTTTTAAGTCCTTTAGTTGTTCGTGGTCTGGAAAATGTGTATCAATACAGTGAGGGTGTTTATGGAGGGTCTGGGCCGTATACCGAATCAGATCTTGCAGAATTAAAGCGATTGGGTATTGATCTGGTAGTGAGCGTAGATGGCGCAATTCCCAAAGTCGAACTTGCTGAGGCTGAAGAGATTCGCTACGTCCACATACCTATTGGCTACGATGGTGTGTCTCGCGAGGCGCAAGTCCGGTTGGTCAAAGCTTTTGAAATGTCTGAATCAGTGTATGTTCATTGTCATCATGGCAAACATCGCGGCCCGGCAGCAATTGCTAGCCTTTTGGTTGGAATGGATTTGATTAGCAATGAAGAGGCCGTTGAAATATTGAAATTTGTAGGTACTTCAGATCAGTATCATGGCTTGTACAGGGATGTGCAAAATGCACATGTAGTTTCTGATGAAGAGCTTGCTGCCGTAGGTCTTCTTCCATCTATAGCGGATATATCAGACTTCACCCGGTCAATGTCTTCCATTGATATACATTGGGATCATTTAAAAATGTCCCGTGATGCTGGTTGGAAAGCGATTCCAGAACATCCCGATGTCGATCCGGCGCATGAAGCACTGATGCTCAATGAACAGCTACAAGAATTATTAAGGCAGGATGCGGAGATTGAGTATTCAGAAGAGGAATTGGCTGAACTTCAGGATTTCCGCGATCTTTTAAAAGAATCGACCAAACAGTCAGCAGAATTGGAATCCGGGCTGCGCCAGGGAGCGACTATTGAGTATCTGGAGAGGCAATATCAGGCACTGAAACAATCCTGCTTGAATTGTCATGAGGCTTATCGGAACTAGAAAGTATCTCTCACAAAGGCACAGAGGCACAAAGATTGACATGAATAAAAATGGTTCTCAAAAAGGTGGAGAGAAGGTAATCAAAAATGAATGATAAAAAATACAAAATTCTCTGTGGCTCCGCGGCTCTGTGAGGAATAACCATACATGAATTGTCACGAGGCTTAAATTATCTATCACTAAGACACAAAGATTGATATGACTGAAAATGAAATAGGGACTATAATTGTAGATTGCGCGGTAAAACTACATCAGGCGCTTGGCCCAGGGCTTCTAGAAAGTGTGTATGAACGTCTGCTTGCTTTTGAACTCGAGAAACGCGGATTGTCGACTCAGCGGCAAGTAGTTGTGCCTATCGTTTATGAAGGGTTAAAGCTGGACGAAGGCTTTCGAGCAGACCTTGTTGTTGAAAATAAAGTCATCGTTGAGTTGAAATCAGTTGAAGCGGCACACCCGGTTCACAAGAAGTAGTTACTTACCTATTTAAAGCTTACGGGCATGAAGTTAGGTTATCTGTTGAATTTTGGAGAGGCTTTGATGAAGGATGGCATCACTCGAACTATAAATGGAAACTTATGAAGAAATAGGGCTCTCACGGAGGCACAAAGCCACGGGGAAGGATATCAAGCATGATGAATAAAAATAGAACCCTCTGTGTCTCAGTGACTCTGTGAGAGATAATTGCGTATGAATGGGAACACTATCAGAATAACTTTCAGCCTCTGCGCGGTTATGATTATCCTTTTGTCGATCATCGGTTGCGGTAAACCGATTGATTCAGAAACCAACATACGTGAGGTGGTCGTATACACCTCCTGGGATAAGCCACATTCGCAACTGATCCTTGCTGATTTTGAGAAAGTCAGTGGGATCAAAGTTAAGGCAGTTTATGATACGGAAGCATCCAAGACTGCCGGGTTGGTGAACCGTTTGATTGCTGAGCAAAAAAATCCGGTAGCCGATGTGTTTTGGAATTCGGAGATTGTTCGCACTCTGGTCTTAAAAGAAAAAGGCTTATTAGCTGCTTACAAACCACCGGCATGGGATAAGACACCTGAATCCTTTCGTGATGAAGCAGGTTACTGGACTGGTTTTGGCGGACGTTCGCGTGTACTACTCTACAATACAGATCTTGTAGAAGAGCCACCAACAAGTCTTGCCGATCTGGCAAATCCCAGGTGGCGTGGTAAATTTGCAATGGCCAACCCGCTCTTTGGTACAACGGCAACGGAAGTATCTACCTGGTTTTCTGAATGGGGAAGTAAGAAGGCAGAAGCATTTTTGCGATCACTGATTGCGAACAATGCGGTCATTACTACCGGCAATGCAACTGCCAAAGATATGGTTGCAGCCGGTGAAGTTCCGTTATGTTTAACGGATACAGATGATGCGCTGGGAGCCATCAGCAACGGGAAACCGGTTGCCATTGTATTTCTGGATCAGGATGCTGACGGCGCTTTGTTAATTCCCAATACGGTTTGTCTTATTAAAGGCGCAAGGCATGAAGCTGAGGCCAAGGAACTGATTGATTACTTAACCAGCCCGGAAGTTGAAGCGATGTTGGCGAATTCGCGTGCAGGTCAAATTCCGTTAAAGAAAGATGTTCCGGCTCCAGCGCCTGTCTCCGATTGGATGCTGATAAACTTTCGTTCAGTTGATTTCGAGGCTGCACATGCCGATCTGGATACGGCGATGCAATTTGTCCGCCAGTTTTTCCTTAGATAATTGTGGCGAAGTGGCTTCTTAGTATTTTTCGTTACACGGCAATCGGTCTTGCTGCGTTATTACTTAGTTACACGCTTTTGCCGATAATAGGTCTTCTCCTGGGGCTTCGTGATATAGGGTCTGTAAATTTGCTGACTGTATTTGAAAGTACACGCATACGTTATCTGCTATTTGATAGCCTTAGGATAGCAGTTTCTGTCGGGTTACTATCCTCTACCTTGGGCTTTGTGCTTGCTTCAATACTGAAAAGAATGTCGCATTTGCTGCGTAACATTGTTGCCGGTACCCTACTGCTACTGTACTTGCTTTCCCCCTATCTGCTGGCACAGAGCTTCATTGCCCTGTTAGGAGAAAAAGGCATCATCTGGCAGGCATTTGATAGTGGGGCTTTATTTTCAATTTATACGGTATCTGGAGTGATTGCCATCGCAACCATTTGGCTGACCCCCCTTGCGCTGATCATTCATTTGTCAGCAAATACCCTTCCTTTTGGGTATCATGACGAACTAAAAGCTTTGAATGTTTCATGGCTAAAGTGGATTCGATATTATGCGTTTCCTGCTTACGGGACTGCGTTTCTGCTGAGTTTCGGCCTGTGTAGTTTGGTTGCTTTCTGGAATTACGATCTGGCTTCAATGCTGCGGGTAAATGTATTTCCGATTGATGTCATGGCTGCATTTGGATCGTTTTACGACTACAAGATGGCGTTGGAGCTGATTATCTTCCCGGGTGTGATGAGTTTGGTTCTGCTCGGTTTGTTAGGCTGGTGTGCTTCAAAGCATTTGTGGGGAGCGACCGTGCGGGATAATCGAGCAAATGCTCAGGTGCAGACGGGGTTTACACCTGTGCAAGGATTGGTGCTTATCGGTGTGTTGATCGGGTATGCGATTTTTCTGAGCAGTCTCTGGAACACAATTGGCAGTTATGACATTTTTGAAACAGAGATGGCAAAGTTTCGATCTGAATGGTGGAATACCATTAAATACGGGATGTTTGGAACGATTATAGTTACTTTTGTTTCTTTTCTGATGTCGATGCTTGGAAGATTAACCAATGATCGATTTTCCCAATGGATTGCATCGTTTACTGTTTTGATCTGGTTGTTCCCATCTGTCTTACTGGGGATGGGGTGGATAAGTGTCTGGAATATTCCTGTGCTCGAAATAGGGCGAAG
>CAZUYZ010000033.1:0-12183 GCA_964624365.1 uncultured Puniceicoccaceae bacterium | reverse complement strand
CGGACTGGATCGTGCGACGTCAGCTGCCGGAGGTTTTGCAGTTGGTAGCTTAACGGGAACATCCGATTTGCAAATTACTGCTCAATCAGTCGTCCAGGCAAGCAACGATGTGCGTGTTCGTACTGGCGGTAATGTTACTTTGCTGGCGTTTGCTGCCGAAGGTGGTACACGAACGCTGCCAAATCCGACCATCGTCACGACGGAGACCGAAGTACAGTTTGTCAACGGTAGCACGCAGGTTCAGGATGGCTTTATCACTGTTAACGTTACTGAAGAGCAAGAGTTCATTGAGGATCGTCTTGTGGGCGAAGATCTGGTGGTTACTGGTCAGGCATTTGACTATATGGACGTAACGCTGACTCAGGATGGCTACTACAATAGTACAACCAATTCATTCCGCGAATATTTCGTTGAAGAGTTGGACTGGAAAAACGAGGATATTACCCCAGAAGAATGGCAAGCCTTCAATAGCTCGACCACAGCGCCAGCAGATAACACGACCTTTGAAAACCTGGATTCCAACCAGAAGAATGTTGTGCTTCAGAAGCTCGGGTATCTGCCACTTTACGATTTTAGCTATAGCAATGCAATGACACGTAGTCAGGAAGGCGTTGTCGTTACCGATACTCCATGGACGCCAAGTTGGGCAGGCAATAGCACTGCGATCTACAATATTCAGATATCTGGCTGGAGCGACAAGCACATCCGCATGCCTGCTGGCGCCGAGGCAGACGTATTGCGAGTAGTCTCTCAGGGTTCACCAACCACTTGGCAGGAAACGGTGGGCAGTTACTACGATGCAGCGATTGTTTCGTATACTCAGGACAGATCTGCTCTAGTCACTAATACGACGACGAAGACTGTTCAAGATATCTTCTTCTATTCTGCACCAAACTTCACGGGAAGCTTTAGTAACACCATCGTAGATCCTGATGGAAGTCCTATTCGCTGGCAGGTGGATTATGTAAGCAATACCGGAGATCGTTATTTCAATCTTACGGATGGTTTCAGTGGCGACTACGGTTCCGATCCGATTTGGATCAATGAACAATACACCAATTCTGGTATTGCCAACGATCTAAATAGCAATCTGACCTATTCCCGCAACGGTTACAATGCTAACACCAGTAGTATTTTAAATGGCACCTTAACAAACACTATCTATAATGTAGACGTAGGCGACGACCCCAAGGGTACTTATAACGGGCGTAGCTACGTGTACGTTGATGGTAGTTACGATTGGTGGCAGGCAGTTAAGGCAGCAGCTGGCTATTCCAGTGTGCGTGAATCATTCCTTGCTCAGCCAGATAATATCTATCAACAGGTTCTTGGTGTCAATGCTGCGCTACCAGACAACAAAAATGCTTGGCTTGGTGGTGTTAATTTCAGTAATGGTGGTTGGACTTGGCTTAAAGATTACAACACTGTTGATTACGGAAATAATTCCTATAGCGTTAACTACTTTACAAATAAAGCTAGACCAATCACTTATTCAAATTGGGCCTCAGGAGAACCTAACAATTCCGGTGGAAATGAATGGTATATTGAAATCTACGGCAGCACTGGACAATGGAACGATGTTAATGTCTATGACCGTCAGGGCTATATAGTACAACTAGAACCCTATTTCACTGCTACTAACATTTATGAGACCTGGAAAAATTACGAGTATGACTGGCAGTCCATCAATACGAGCATTCAAGATAATCGTGAGACACTAGGTTACCAGTGGGTCAGCAATTCTCGGGATTTAACTGGCTACGTGCCTCGCTATGAGCGCATTGTCGAAGTGCGGGAAGTCGTGGTGGGCACGGTTGATGTTATCAATTGGAAGACCGTGCCAACCTACGGTACTCGGATCAATATTACGACCCAGCGGGTAGACGACTCTCAGTCACAACAGGTGGTTGCTTCCGGTGTATTTAATAATGATTCGATTCGTGCTAGCGATCTCATTGATATTGATGCCGGAGGCACAGTAAGTCTCAGTGGTAAAATAACTGCCTATGGCAGCACAGGCATTATAGATATCAATGCTACCGGCGCTGTCACCATTCAGGGAACAGTTCCCGAGGGAAGTTCAGTGGCAGCGGCCGTTTCCGAACTTTCTGCAGAAGCGACCACCCGGATTGTTTCTGGCAGCAGTGTTACGGTGGGTGATGCCGGGCGCCTCAATGTGGATGACGCTGGTGTAGGTCCCACAAGTGATGTAATTATCACTGCAGGTGCGGATGCGATCGTACAAGGTACAGTTTCTTCTCTCGACTCCATTGATGTTAATGCTGCCGATGATGTGACGCTCTCTGGAGCCATCAGCACGGGCAACTTGATTACTGTGGATGCAGGTACGGATAATACCGGTGGCATCACTGGTTCAATTGGCGCTGATCTGATAACCAGTTCCGGCGGTCGGATCGACTTTACTGCGGGTACAGCCAGTGGTGATATCAGCCTGACAAATTCAGGTGTAACGTCTCAAAATGGTATCGTTAATATAACTGCTAGCGCTGGTTCTGTAACTCAAGGTGGGGGTGCTATTCTGGCAAGCACTCTGAATGTGGTTGCTTTCGGTTCTATAACGCTCAACACCGATGTTGCCACATTAAATGCTCAAGTAACTTCGGCAGGAGATATCCAGGTGGTCAACGCCCGTGACTTGATCTTGAATAATGTAACGAATGCCGACGGTTCTATCACCGTAGACAATTATGGCTCTATCACTGCGGTCAAGGTTGTCACTTCAGGCACTTCAGATGCGAATGACATCACACTGTCTACTTACGAAGTGGGCGCGGTTGCTTCGAACCTTACCTTTACCGAGTTGGCAGCGGGTGGCGCTGGAGATATGACATTGAATATAGAAGGTAGCATTACGGACATAGTTACTGCAATGGTGACCACACCTCGACTGGTTGCTGATCAGCTCATTATCAATACGACCAGTGTTCTCGATTTGGATACGACGGTAACTGGAATTTCGGTGCAGATTACAGGCATCGGCGACCTGACCATTCGCGAGACCAATGGTATTGAGCTGGTTTCTGTTTCGCTAGCAGACGGCAGTCTCAGTCTGGCTGCAGCGGGCACAGTGACTGCTACGGATGTACGCTTGCTCTCCAATAGAGACACTCGCGATGTTACGATAAATACTACCGTCGGCGACATTCTGATCGCATATCTGCAGGCAGGTATTTACGCGGGTACTACAGACGCTGCGGATACGCTCAAATTAGCCAACTTCAATGAAGCACTGCGTGAAAGTGGTTATCTTGCTGCTGGAGCTGCAGATTGGTCGCTGAGCCGAGCAAAAAGTGTAAGAGATGAGCCGGATTACACAACTATCCGCAATGGAGTTATCAGCTGGCTTCAGACACAAGGAGTTAGTTCAGCAAATGCTCCGGACGAGACCGACAAAATTTTGGATTTCACGGCTACATTTACTTCTGCCGGTGATATTCAATTGACTGCGGCTGGCAGTATTTCCGAAGTCGCTGCAGCAGATGTTGATGTCGATCTGATTGGTGACAGTCTTACACTTTCTGCAGGTGGTGGTATTACAGGTCTCGAGATCGCTGCTAATGTCTTGGCTTCAGTTACCAGTACTACGGGTTCCATCAGCCTGTTTGATAACGACGGTGTTGCTGAACAGGTTCCGGGTCTCACTATCCTTAATGCTACCGCATCTGGTACGTCTCAAGCCATCACTCTTTCAACCGATGGTGATTTGTATGTGGGCACCCTAGGTGGGGCAACGGGTAATGTGACTACCAGTGGCACTTCGTCCGCAGTCAGTCTTAATTCCAACGCGGGTGATCTGCGCGTGTTGAATACCAGCACTCTGGCAGCCGCAGGCACTTTGGCTTTGACAGCTGCAGGTGTGATTAGTTCATCAGCAATTCCTGTAGTAACTGAGCGTATCGAAATCAGTGCGGGTGACAGCTTCTTTATTGATAGCCTGACTGAAATTGCATTCACCGCGAACACCATTATCATCGAAACAGGGCAGACTTTGGATGTAAGTGGTGATCTTCGGGCACGCGATCTAGTGCAGTTGACGAGTACTGGCGGCAATTTGATTGTCAGCGGTAACATTACCGGAATCGGCGCAGGCACGTTGGCTCAATTGACTGTTTCTGCTTCAGGTTCTGGCACCACGCTAGGCTATGTAACTGATGAAAATTCAGGCTTCACACGAATGAGAGATTCAGCTGGCCATCTTTATCTGGGCGATTTGACGAACAGTGTTTACTACCAGTGGCAAGACCCCGCAACAGATCTTTATGCCTTTACTGCATTGGATGCTGATCTGAATACAATTAATATTACAAGTACTACCGAAGATCCTACCGCAGGCACATTGCGCAAAACAGATAATTCAGTGGTTTCCATCAATGATATTTCCAATTTGGCAGCAGCTTACACCACAGTTAGCAATCAGACTATAATCAATGACCTGACTGCCGAGACAGAATCGATAACGCTTGGCAACATCTGGTTGCGGAGCACGGGTACGATTGCCGCCACCAACATTTCACTGAGTTCTGCCAATGGTGAAGTCGTTTCACAGAGTGGTCGTAGTGTTGCTGCCACGAACAAGCTAACAGTTCAGTCAAACAATGCAGTTGATTTGGTTACCGATGTTGCCGTGCTAGACCTTACAACTAGCAGTAATGGTAATGTTACCCTTGTAGAAGCAAGCGGCATAACTTTAAATGCGGTCTCTGTTGACAGCGGCGCCTTTAACTTGACTGCCGGTGGTAGTGTTATTGTCAATAGCTTCGAGTTGCTACGCGATGCGGCTGATTACGATGTTACTATTGATGCCACAGGTAATATACAGGTGGGTCTGCTAAGTCTGAGTGGCACTCTCGCAGAAATCTTTTTGAATGCGACTAACATCATTCGCGAGATTAACGCCATTGATCCGGATTTTGATATTATCGGCAATGTGACTCTGAATGCTCCGGACGTAAGACAAAATACTGGTAATACAGATGATTTCACTACAGGTCTTGAAATCGATGGTCAGACTGTTAGCCGTGACTATATCCGAAACTTTACCGGCGACATTACGATCGATCTCTCCGTTGAGGGCATCATCGATGTGCGCACAGACGGTATCATCACTGTAACCAATGCAGTCTCCGGTGATGGCCAAATAACTCTCGAGGGGCTAGACATTCGCATTGCTTACCTCGATGCAGGCGCTGCGGGTACTGTTTCGCTAAATGCAACTCGCTCTATTTATGAAGTCGATGCATTTGACAGTGCAGTAGATCTGATTGCAGGTGATCTCACAGCCATTGCAGGTTCTAATCTGGCCGGAACCAGTAGTGACCTCAATCTGGAAATGGACATAAATACGCTGGATGCTTCCGGTGTTCAGGGATCTATTGGTTTGAGTGAAACAGGAGCGCTTACTCTGGATGCAGACGTGAGTGTAACTGGCAACATCGTACTGGATGCAGGTGGAGCGATTTCGCTTCCGGCGGTCGTTACAGCAAATGGAGATATCACATTGAATGCAGGTGGAGATATTTCTGCCGCCTCAGGACACCTGGTTACAGCTACAAATCTTACACTTAATGCGGCTAACTCAATTACCCTTTCTACTGATATAAATAGCTTGGACGCTGAAATAACGGCCAACGGAAATTTGGCGATTACTGAAAATGATGGTCTCAACATTACACGTGCGGTTACTGACAATGGCTCAATTCAGATAGTGGCTGGCGGTGCTCTTGTCGCTTCTCAGGTCACTTCGACGACTAACAGAGATGCTAATGATATTCTGTTGCGCACCACAAGTGGTGGAATAACTCTAACTACAGTCGATGCTAAGACTCGGGGTGACGTTATTTTAGATTCTGCGGGCAGTATCAGTGGCGGCCAGGTAACTGCGGACTCTCTGCAAATTAATGCAGCCGGGGCTGTTATACTTAATACCGATATTGTCTCCCTGGATGCTCAGGTCAGCGGAGCAGGTGCTCTAAGCCTTACCGAGGCAAGTGGAGTGGACATTACTCGTGCGACCACTACCAATGGTGACGTAACAATTGCTGCCAGTGGGCAAGTCTTGGTTACCTCAGTTACTGCTGGTGGAGGTGTTGGTGATGATGTAAGTATAAGTACTACGAGTGGAAGTCTCATTGTCAGTGGATCTATAGTAGCTGCAAATTCTGTACTTTTGGATGCTGACAATGGTGACATTGAGATCGGCAGTATCAATGCTAGTTTGGGTAACGTAACCGTTACTGCCGACCTAGGCTCTATCAATGATGCCCAGGATGATCTGGTGGCTGACATTGTGGCTTCAGGAAACATTAACCTTACGGCCCGAGACGAAATTGGTGGCCTGCCTATATCAGGTAAGAATGTGGATTCTGAGGGACGTCTTGAGCTGGGTGCTAGCAGTAATATCATCGCTTCTAGTACTGGCAGCGGTGACATCTGGCTGGCGGGTACTGGAGCTTTGACGCTTGATCTTACTGCAAATGATGGAGCGATTGATGTAGTTGCCAATGGACAGATCACTGCAACAAATGTTTTGTCTGTAACGGATTCTGATTTAAATGACATCAAATTGAACGCTCAGGCTGGCTCAATTGTCATTGTCTCTATTGACGCTAAGACGCTCGGTGATGTTGAGCTCGACGCTATAAGCGATATTACAGGTGGCTCAGTAACAGCGAATAACCTTACAATTACCAGTGGAGGAATACTCACACTTGACACAAATGTTAGTTCGCTTAGTGCCAATACAGATGGTGCTATTATCATCAACGAGACAGACGATATCGGGCTTTCACAGGTAATAACTACTAGCGGAGGTATTCAGATTAACGCTGGGGGCACTGTATTTGCTTCCGAATTGGAAGCGATAAATACGAGTAGTGATAACATTTCTATATATACAACAAGTGGAGGAATCATAGCCTCTGGACTCACTGCTGGAGGTTCCATCGATTTGGATGCAGATGCAGGAGATGTCAGACTTAGTGCGATTGAAGCTCAAGGTGGTTCTATCCAAGTAGTCGCTGATGGAGGCGCCATCAATGACCTGAATACGGACTTGTCTGTTGACCTCACAGCTGCAACAACTATCAGCCTGACAGCAGCTAATGAAATAGGTGGAAATCCATTTAATGCAAATACTGTCAATAACGACAATAGTGAATCTACTATAGGATCTTCAGCCGGCGGTGAAGTAGGTGGTCCACCAAATGATGGAGGTACAATAAATGATTCGCGTGGAGCACTCGAGTTTGCCGATGGTAGCCAGGTAACAGCCAATTCTACGAGTGCAGGATCTATGATTTTCTATGGGTTGGGTGCTCTCAATTTGAGCAATCTCGTAACTGCAAACGGTTTGATCGAAGTGGAATCAGCGGGTCAAATCACTGTGGTAAATGTGGATTCTTCCAATACGGATGCGGAAACCAACGACATTAGTTTGACGACTACGACAGGCTCGATTCTCTATGGCAATATCAATGCTGGCAGCTTGGGTGATGTGACGCTAACTGCTGCGGACGCAGTTGTTGACGATAGCAATGCCTCGACAATACTTAAGGGTGACGTAGTGACTGCCACTGCCGTAAATGGCATAAACCTTTCATCTCTGCAGGCTACCAGTGTGGCACTGGAAAATACCGGCACCAATGGCGGTATTGTGGTGAACGAACAAGCCGCAGGTGGAAGCTTGCTGGTTACAAATGCCGCGCAAAGTAACGCAACTGGAGTAGGCAATATTTCCATTATGACCGAGTCCGGCTTGCTCACCATCGGTGGCACGGGTGTTTCCATTGCAGGTAGTGGAAAAGTTACACTGATGTCATCGAATGATGCGATCACAGTGGACGCTGCAATAACGACTGTCGGCGGCACAATTGATTTGAATGCAGACGCGGCGATTAATCAGAATGCAGAAGTTAACTCTGCCGGTGGCGCAATCACCTTTGTTGCCGGCGGCGCAATAACCATGCAGGACGGAGTTTCTACCAAGGCTCTGTCCGGTGCAGCCAGTGGCACGATCACGTACACTGCTCAAACCGATGTGCTGTTAAGTCATCTTCAGACCGATGGCGCGATCACAGTCACTTCCAACGCGGGTGGAATCTTTGATAATCTGACCGGAGAAGCTGACAGTATTCCTGCTGTGGTCAATCTAGAAGGGCCTTCAATCGGTGTGACCCTAAGGGCAGCTACTGGAATCGGAACTGCCTCTGACGAACTGGACTTGCACGTAGCAGCAGTGACGGCGACCAATAATACATCCGGCGGCATCTTCCTTGAGGAAGTCGATGATCTGCAGGTTTCAAATGCCGCAGAAGGCATCGTCTCCTCGGGTACTGCCGGCAGTCTGGTTCTGGAGCTACTGAACGGTTCGCTAACTGTAGACGGTGTTATCCAGGTCGCCGGAGCCACTGGCAATGTCTATCTGGTAACCCGAGAAACTCAGGAAAGCACGGCCGCGAACATCAACCTGAACAATAGCCTGACGGCTTCGGGCGCCATCAGCTTGCATGCTGCGGATTCGATTACACAAGGCGCAGGCGGTAACATCACTGCGACGACAAATGGCAAGAGCATCGAACTGCTGGCCGCTGATGCAATCACGATGGCAGCGGGAACGAAGACTGCTAGTGTGGACGGTCACATCCGTTATCAGGCCGATAATAGCAATATTACTTTGGAAGAGTTGGATGCAGGACAGGGTAATCTTGCAGTGATTGCGACAGCTGGTTCGATTTTGGATCTGGAGGATATCAACGCGATTGATTTGATCGGCACTGGTCTGATCTTGAGCGCTGGAGGTGACATTGGCACAGCAGCAAATCCGCTGGAGACCTCGGTGAGTATGCTGAGTGCAAATTCACAATCAACTTCCGGAGGTATCTTTATTACCGAAACCGATAACGTCACAGTTGGTAAGATTACCTTTAGCGTCGATCGCGTCGCTACCGATGCAGCGACCTCTGCAGTCTCAACGACACAAGAAGACATTACTGGTACGGCAGTGTTGATTTTGACTACTCTCAATGGCGCGATCACGATTGAAGGCGGCGATGATGCAAGCGGTATCAACGTGACGGACAATATCTTGATCGACGCGTTCGCCGGTTCGGTGATTGCAAATGCAGACCTTCTGAGCAGTACTGGCCATGTCACGCTTAAGGCCGGTACAAACATAACGTTTGCCGCCAATGTTGATGTAACGACTGCTTCGACCGGCACGGTGAGCATGGACGCGGAAGGCGGCGCGTTAACGATGGCCGGTAGTGCAACTGTGACAGCCAGTGGTTCTTCAGTTCGTCTGAAAGCTTCCGGTGCTGTGACCGTCGGCAATGTGACTGCGGATGATGTCTCTGTTGTCAGTGGCGCGAGTATCATTAACGCTGCCGACAGCACAAAGAATGTAACTGCAACGAACCTGCGCTTGCAGGCTAGCGGGTCCATCGGTGCATCGGATCGTCACCTGACGACCAACATTGATAATATTAGTGCGCTTGCCAGCAGCGGCAGTATGTACCTCACCGAGGACAACGGTGTGACCGTAGCTGCTGTGAGCGTAAACGTAACTGACTTTAACAGCGATGCGACGACCACTGTTGTGACCGACGCTGCTCAGTCGGATCTGGTTACCGGCGCGAACGGCAACATCATATTGGTTGCAACTTTGGGCGACATTACTTTAGAAGATGGCGGTGATATCGATGGTGAATCGGTTAATGCCAATGGCAGTGGTAATATTCTGATCGACGCGCTTGTCGGTTCGGTGATTGCCAACGCAGACATTTTGAGCGGCACAGGTCATGTCACGTTGAAGGCTGGTACAAACATAACGCTTTCCGCTGGTGTTGATGTGACAACTGCTTCGACCGGCACTGTGAGCATGGACGCCGAAGGCGGCGCTTTGACCATGGCCGGTAGTACAAATGTCACCGCAATCAACTCGTTGGTTCGCCTGAGTGCCACTGAAGATGTGACCGTCGGCAATGTAACTGCGGATGATGTCTCACTTGTCAGTAGCACCAGCATTGTTAATGCTTCTGGCAGCACTAAGAATGTCACTGCAACGCGCCTGCGCTTGCAGGCTGGCGGGTCAATCGGTGCATTAGATCGTCACTTGACCACGAACGTTGGCACTCTGAGCGCGCTAGCTAGCGGCGGTGGTCTGTATCTCACTGAAGATAACGGCGTAACGGTTGGCAATGTTAGCGTGAGCGTAACCGACTTTAACAGCAATGCGACAACGACCGCCGTGACGGATGATGCCCAATTGGATCTGCTCAGCGGATCGAACGGCAACATTGTATTGGTCGCGACTTTGGGCGACATGACCCTTGCGGACGTCAGTGATGCCGACTGCGAAGCCGTCAATGCCGATGGCAGCGGCAACATCCTGATCGATGCACTGGCCGGTTCGTTGATTGCAAATGCAGATCTTCTGAGCGGTACCGGCCACATTACACTCAAGGCTGGTACAAACATAACGCTTGCCGCTGGTGTTGATGTAACGACTGCTTCGACCGGTACGGTGAGCATGGATGCGGAAGGCGGCGCGTTAGCGATGACCGGTACTGCGACTGTGACTGCCAGTGGTTCTTCAGTTCGTCTGAAAGCTCCCGGTACTGTTACCGTTGGCAATGTAACTGCGGATGATGTTTCACTGGTCAGTGGCGCGAGTATCATTAACGCTGCCGCCAGCACGAAGAATATAACTGCAACGAACCTGCGCTTACAAGCTGGTGGATCGATCGGCGCATCCGATCGTCACCTGACCACGAATGTTGACACTCTGAGCGCCCTAGCCAGTGGCGGCGATCTATATCTGACCGAGGATAACGGTGTAATGGTGAGCACTGTCAGCGTGAGCATAACCGACTTTAACAGCAATGCGACAACGACTGTCGTGACGGATGCTGATCAGTCGGATCTGGTCAGCGGAGTGAACGGCAACATCGTACTGGTTGCGACTTTGGGCGACATTACCCTTGCAGATGGCAGCGATGCTGACGGCGAAGCGGCGGTCAATGCCAATGGCAGCGGTAGTCTTTTGATCGACGCGCTTGCCGGTTCGATCATTGCCAATGCAGATCTTCTGAGCGGTACCGGTCATATCACGCTTAAGGCTGGCACAAACATAACGCTTGTCGCTGATGTTAATGTGACGACTGCTTCGACCGGCACGGTGAGCATGGACGCGGAAGGCGGCGCGTTAACGATGGGCGGTAGTGCAACTGTGACTGCCAGTGGTTCTTCAGTTCGCCTGAGTGCGGCTAGCGACTTAACCGTTGGCAATGTAACCGCAAGCAACGTTTCTTTGGTCAGCGGCGCCAATATCGTCAATGCTGCAGGCAGCACGAAGAACGTCGCAGCAACAAACCTGCGTCTAGAGGCTAGCGGGTCAATCGGCGCATCGGATCGTCACTTGACCACGAACGTTGATACTCTGAGCGCGCTTGCCGGCAGCGGCAGTGTGTATCTCACTGAAGACGATGCTGTAACGGTAACCAATGTGAGTGTGAGCGTAACCGACTTTAACAGTGATGCGACAACGACCGCTGTGACGGATGCGGATCAGTCGGATCTGGTCAGCGGATCAAACGGCAATATCGTATTAGTCGCGACTCTGGGCGACATTGCTCTTGAGGACGGCAGTGATGCCGACGGCGAAGCCGTCACTGCCCATGGCAGTGGTAGTGTTCTGATCGACGCGCTTGCTGGTTCGGTGCTTGCAAACGCAGACCTTCTGAGTGGCAACGGTCATATTACACTCAAGGCTGGCACGAATATAACGCTTACCGCTGGTGTTGATGTGACGACTGCTTCGACCGGCACAGTGAGTATGGACGCAGAAGGCGGCACATTGACCATGGCCGGTAGTGCGAATGTCACTGCAACCAACTCGTCGGCTCGCCTGAGTGCCACTGGCGATGTGACCGTTGGCAATGTGACTGCGGATAACGTCTCACTGGTCAGTGGCGCCAGCATTGTTAACGCTTCTGGCAGCACGAAGAATGTCGCAGCAACGAACTTGCGTTTGCAGTCTAGCGGGTCGATCGGCGCATCGGATCGTCACTTGACCACGAACGTTGATACTCTGAGCGCGCTTGCCGGCAGCGGCAGTGTGTATCTCACTGAAGACGATGCTGTAACGGTAACCAATGTGAGTGTGAG
>CAZUYZ010000032.1:0-7291 GCA_964624365.1 uncultured Puniceicoccaceae bacterium | reverse complement strand
CGAATCACTTGCCCCGTCATCATCCGTAACCGTCACGGTCACCGTATAAATTCCGTCTTCGAGCGGTGTGAACTCAAAGGTGGCCACATCTTCACCTAAAATTGTCTGCCCATTGCTGGCGATTACATCCCATTCGTAAGTGATAAGATCATTCGCGTTGGCCGGGTCAGTAATAACTGGATTTAAGCTGACTAAATCACCTTCGATTACCGAGAAATCGGCACCTAGACTTACAGTTGGCGCCACATTCTCAACACCGATATAAACCATGTCACTTGCACTAAGGCCGTCATCATCAGTGACAGTCAGGATGACGGCATAGTCACCACTGTCTGCGGCAATGAAGCTAAAACCTTGCTCGGTCCCGTCGGCAACTACCAGACCATTGCTGGCCAAAACCTCCCAAAGGAAGCTATGAGTGTCCGCGCTTCCTGGATCTGTAAATGTTGCGTTCAGATTGATCCAATCCCCTTCATTCACAGTCTGGTCCACACCGGCTTCGACATTCTGCGGCGCCACATTTGCCACCGATATGATTTCGCTGATAGTGGCAACACCACCGTCGTTGTCGGTCACAGTAAATGTAACCACATGATCGCCGTTATCGGTCGGCATAAAGCTAAAGTTAACTTCCGTACCACTGGCAACGACCTGACTATCCCTAACGACTTCCCAGAGAATGCTATGATCGTCATTTACACCCGGGTCATTGAAGCTACCAGTGAGCAAGATCTCATCTCCTTCTTCAGGTTCTGAAGGGATTCCAGAGATAAGAAGACCCTGGGGCAGTGCATTGATTACATTGACATTGATTACACTAGTATCCGTTGCATCCGCATTGTCGGTTACTGTAACTGCCACTGTATAAAGTCCCTCATCGACCGGCACAAAACTAAATATCGGATCAGTGTTGCCCGGAATTACTTGCCCGTTAGATGCACTGACCTGCCACAGGTAGTTGTGGGTATCTTCACTGCCCGGATCGAGAAAGTCACCAATTAATGACACCGATGTCCCTTCAATGCCCGACACTGTTGAACTGTTTGTTATCTCAGGCGGCGCGTTCTCGACCGTGATAATGACCTCATCGGTATCAACACCACCATCGTCATCCGTCACAGTCAATGTGATCGTATAGGTGCCCTCATCAATCGGTGTGAAACTGAAACCAACTTCCATGCCGTCAGCAATTACCTCATCGTTACTGGCGCTGACTTCCCACAGGAATCTATGGGTGTCCGCACTACCCAAGTCCAAAAAGTCGGCTACCAAATTAACCAGATCACCTTCGGAAACGGTCTGGTCAGGTCCGGCATTCACACTTTGAGGCGACACGTTATTCACAAATACATCGGCTGTATCAACAAAAATACTCCCGTCATCACGATCGGTGGCGGTCAGCGTAACAGTGAACTGGCCTTGCTCGAACGGAGTAAAGTTAAACTCTTCTTCATTGACAGGGGTATTAATTACCAAAGGTTGGCCGCCATCACCAACCACACTCCATAAAAATTCGGCACGGGGATCCAACGATGTTGCAGCTACACTTGCGATAACTTCGACATCCGTAAGCCCTCCGCCGCTCGGTACAATCGCTACAAACGCGCTATCGTTGTATATCGAATCGCCCGGCTCCTCTTCTGTCAGCATACGCCAGTCAAAAGTCAATGTTTGGCCATCTGAAACCGTTATGGTCAGAGAGATCGCCTGACCGTTTGTAGAACCAACCACCAGACTGGCCAGATCTCCAGTGCCAAGTCCAAGAGCGGTTTCAATTTCCGCAATGGTTGATGTAGTTCCAACGCTCGTCTGGAGAGCAGCCTGCGCACTTCCTTCAATCGGTACACTACCGTCAAAATCGCCAACGATCCCAGCACCACCTACCGGTCGCCAGCCAGATTCAACTAGGCTCAATCCGCTCTCGAATCCATCCACTGGCAAATTATCGAGACGGAAATCATCGACTAGCAGCGCCGTATTGCCTCCGGTATTTTCCACGTTCACAGCTCCGATGCTCACCGTATAAGTTCCAGCGTTTGTAAAGGTATGGCTGTAAGTTGTGTGCTCTGATGCATTCGCAAGATCCCGCACATTATAATCGGCTTCGAAGAGTACCGGGGTGCCCTCGCCATAGGCAATGCCACTACCGGATGTAATCATAGCATTCAATGCCTGGAAATTACCGAAATCCAGATCCACTGGCATGCGTTCGGGCAACGCCGATACGTACAGCGTATAAGCGCCGGTCACAGCCTGAGGGCCGAAGCGCCAGAGTTCGGTTCCAGCACCGCCGGACACGTCATCTGAATTGGCGCGGAAGAAAAGCGCATTATCAAAAACGACAAAAGAATCTGGCTGTGAACTGTTCGGGCCTGGTCGGATATCATTGACCAGTTCGGTAGTTGTACCATCGGTACGCCACAGTTCAGTGCCGTTGGTGCCATCGTTCGCCCGAAAATACAAAGCACCATCGAACTCAGTGAATCCGTTCGGAGAAGAGGATCCGCTATCCGTATTGATGTCGGCAACCAGTTCCACAGTATTACCGTCAAAACGCCACAATTCATAGCCGTTGATACCGTCGTTCGCACGGAAGTAGAGGGTGCCGTCAAACACTGTCAGGTCGGACGGATCTGAGCCTCCATTCAAATTAATGTCATCGATTAATTTCTCCGTGGTCCCGTCGAAGCCCCATAATTCATAGCCGTTGATACCATCGTTCGCTCTAAAATACAAAGAGTCATCAAACACTGTCAGATCGGATGGACTAGACGATCCTGTCCCAGGATAAATAATCGCTGCCTGATCAACGTTCGTGCCATCGAAACGCCACAACTCAATACCCGCATCGACCTCGTCGAATCCGTCCTCAACCCCACTCACCAGTTCGCCATCGATACGAATGTTGTCGATCAGAAGTGCAGATTCTACCTGATCGTCGCCGACATCCAACACACTGAACCCAATGGTATACTGGCCAGTATCAGCAAATGTGTACGAAAAGTTAGCGAGCTCCGTCTGACTCGCCGGACTGGCAACAGCGGCCCAGGCTACAGCCTGCTCAAGCAGACGATCAGCGTCGTCGGTGCGCAACTCTTCGTTGTTAAAGAAGCCGGTCTGACCAGAATAGATCGGGCCGAGGTAAACCGAACGCCCTGACTCCACATCCCTAACTGCAACAGAAGGCAGGGCATCTCCAGCATCCGTGGTCGTGGTCGTGGTCGCCAACACCAAGGCATCGGCCTGAGCGCCGTTAACAGGCAATTCAACAAAATCCCCCAAACTAAGAGTGAAATCAGCTACGCCGTCGACAACCGGATGAGAATTGCCGTTAAACTGCACTGTGCCAGCCGGTTCGACAATGTAGTCGGGCACGACCACAGGCAGAACAATATTGAGTGCATCAAGAGTGGTATCATTCTCATCACCCGTCCCGAAAACAGTCGGACCAGTCGCAACAAGACCGCCTCCGGCCTGAACCCACTGAGCGAGGCTAGACGCCAGCTGTTCGAAATCATCACCCGTGCCAAAGCCAGTATTGCCGATGACCAGTACATCGTAGGCAGCCAATTCCTCTTGTTCGTTCACATCCTCTGCCGTGACAAGTGTGGCGTTAAAGTCGAACCAGGTATCGTCATTTAACTGATCAACAATGGCTTCGAAGCCGCTGTTATCTCCCTCTATCGATGCAACTACGGCGACACGGATACCACCGCCAGAAATATCCTCCAAAAGTCCGGAGTGGAAGGTATCGGCAAGCACTTGGGTGGATGTTTCGACCGGTGACGCTCCAGGCTTGGCCGTAATGGAGACAAATGCCGAATCATTGAAAATACCATTTTTCTGCGACTCATTCGTTCGGAACACCCAGTCAAAAGAAAGCGCCTGACCAGCTTCTACATAGATATCCCGGGCAATCGCCGTTCCTTGGATCGCATTATTATCGCTATTAGAGGTCACAACAGCATCCAGGACACCATCATCAAGTCCTAAAAACGCCTCTATTTGGGCATCGCTGAACCGTGAATCAGAGGTAAGAAGGGCTTGTTGAAGACCTTCGCTTGGATCGACACCAAAACTTTCACCCATAATCCGGGCATCGCCAATAATACGCCAGTCGAAGTCGTCGTCGAAATAAGCGCCGAAATAGAGAGCGCCATCCAGCTCAGTCATGTTATTCTGGTTATTCTGATTGTTCTGGTTATTCGGGAATGACGATCCCGGACCAGGGACGATATCAGAAATCTGTTCGAATCCAGTATTATCCAAACGCCACAACTCACGACCAGACTCATTCGTATAGGCCTGGAAATATAAACTATTATCAACAATGGTTAATTCGCTCGGATAACTAAACTCCTGTATTCCGCTGACAAAAGTAAGCGTATGCAGATCGGCAACTGTCGAAATGCTAGCGATGACCGGTTCAGCGTCGAAGAAGTCAACCACCTCCAGAGTATTGGGTGCATTTAAATTGCCGACTCCATAGTAAAAGCCCGTGGTCGGATCGAAGTCGCCATGGTGGGCTGTCTGATCCATTTCGAACAGCTCACCGTTCACTTCACCAGACGCAGCATCAATGCTGTAGACTTGACCGCCATAGTCGACAAGATACAGCGCATCCATAGAATCGAAGGCCAGCCCGAAACTGTAAGGAGCAATATCGGCGGCACCCACCACAGATATGGTCCCTGCAACAGGATCGATACGGACGAGTTCTTCACTATTTCCCGTCCTCTTCCAAGCAAACAGGTTACCGCCAGAATCACTCGTAAGATTCATAATTGCGCCAACACCGACCCCAGTACCAATCGGTGTTCCCGCCCCGGTAAGCATATCGATCTCAATCAGATGACCGGGCGCATTAGGATCGTTCACCGATGTCGTGCCATACAGCTTAGCAGTTGCAGCGACGTACTCAAGACCGTTGACTGCATATCCAACAGGGCCAATTTCCCGGGTCAGACCAGTAACCGGATCAACTGTCACGAGAGTACTGAGCGTCCCTCCACGTCCGATAGTACCATACAGGACCGGTGGCCCTGCCAACTCGACATCAAAGCCATCAAATCGCAGCAATTTACTGCCGAGAGCTTCCGTAGATGCCTCAAAGTATAAAGCGCCATCAAACTCGAAAAGTTCCGAAGGACCAGAAGAAAAACTACCGGGCCAGACATCCGCAGCCAGAAACGCTTCTTCTGTGTTCAACGGAGCTGTCTGTACCCAACCACTCGCCGGCGCTTCTGCAACTGTGTAAGTCTTGAAGGGATCAAGACCAGAAAAACCGTAATTGCCATCTACATCTGTAACGGTACTTCTTTCAGCCTCATCCAGCACTCCATTGCGATTCACATCTAGGTAAATCGTTACACCTTCGAGACCAGGCTCGTCGCTGTCTCGAAGGCCATCACTATCGCCATCATTCCATTTGGTTCCGTAAATGGCGCCCACACCTATATTCACATCAAAGGCAATCGCATCAGTGCGGCCGCGATAATCGCCCGGACCACTGGGGCCATCATAACCCGTTACGGTCACTCTGGCGCTGCCGGTAAAGCTGGCAACGGGTGCAATTGTCAAAATATTCTCAACAATACTGACATTCACCAGCCAACTGTTTGACACTGCTTCGAGGAAGACAGGATCACCGTTGCCCTCATAGTAACTCAGGTTCACATCGATTGTCTCCCCTGGCAGAACTGATACCGGGCCAACGGCTACAACAAATGGCGCAGCAGAATTCGAATCGTAGGTTACGCCCTCTAGGAGCAAGGTCCCGGAATCGTCAGTGATCCGATCATTCAACTCATCCAGCAGAAATTCGTGAGCGTGGTTGTCCAGCGGATTCTTCTCCAGCGTCACACGCTTCAAGTGGTTGGCCAACGAGAGGGATTCACCCGTATCAGGATCCACTCGCAGGACGTAAGCGGCATCTGCAACCACATTGCCCTCACCTGCCGCGCTCAGTTCCAACTCCAGTGTACCCGTCTCGATTGCATAGCGTCCCAGAGACTCCCAGTTGATATTTCCTAGAACCGAGCCTAGGCTTGGACCGTCGGGCGCCAGGCTTTGGTTGACAGATGCCAGACCTATTTCAACAGGGCCATCAGAAACGGTATACTGCACGTCACTAGATCGACTTTCGTGCCAGGGCCAGGTAACAAATACCTCGTAGGTACCGTCGAGAAGTCCGTCAAAGGTCCAGGTTGCCGTTGCCTTATCACTGCCACCCGGGTGCAGGCGGTAATCATCATCAATCGCATCATTGTTGTTGCCGCCGACCCATCCGTCGCCAGCTTCGGAGTAGCCGGCGCCACCGTTATCGTCAAGCTGCGTGCCAAGCAAGGTATCCACTTCAGGGATACGATTGTCGTGCAGATAGAGATGAGTGAGGCTGTCCATGGCAGCAATTGGCCGGAGATCATCAATGTGCTGGCGTGTCAGACTCAGCACCTCAAGCGAAATCAGGCCAGCTAGTGGACTCAAATCAAATGCTTTCTGGCCCTCAAATACGTAAATCGTGCCGGTATCGTTTCCGGCAGTATCATCCAGATAAGCGCTAACTACCGGAGAACGACCCAGGGCAGCAACGTCATTGCCAAAACGGTCTGAAGCATTTGGAGATGGATTCTCAAATGTGTTGATTAGCATCCCGTCTTCTCCGTCGAACAGGTGCGCTTTTCCTGCATTAGAAATACCGTTAATATCAGCATAACGCGCACTGATCAGAACGTCGTTGCCAACTGATGTCAACGAATAGCCGAACTCGTCGTTGGTTACAGGATCAGGATTGGCAAAGGTCTGAATCAGGCTACCGGAATTGCCATCGAACAGATAGGCAATTCCAACATCATTACCCGAACTGATATCATGGCCCGTGGCGCTGATGAGTAAATCCGAACCCACCGCTGCGACGTCGAAACCAAAATAGTCGGAAGCATCCGGCGTTGGATGCGTAAAGGTTTGCAGTAACGATCCAGTCTCGGCATTGAAAAGATAGGCGGCGCCCGCGTTGATTCCGTTTGTGTCGTCATAGCGCGCACCGACAAGCACCTTGCCGTCAATGGCCGCAATCGAGTATCCGAAGTCGTCTCCACTTTCAGGGGTCGGATTTTGGTAGGTCTGGAGCAGCTCGCCGGTAATACTGTCATACAAATACACCACTCCAGCGTTGATGGCATCAGGGTGATCGCCGTTCAAGGCGCTTATCAGAACATTCTTACCAAGGCCCGCAACCTTCCATCCAAAGTGACCACTGGAATCACTGTCCGGATTCAAAAACGTTTGTTTG
>CAZUYZ010000031.1:0-10752 GCA_964624365.1 uncultured Puniceicoccaceae bacterium | reverse complement strand
ATATTGTTGGCAAACATATCGCTAAACAAAACAGACTCCAGAGAGACGATTGCCACTTGTACTCGCAGGTCCTGCTTGAAAATTTCGCAAACATCTATATCGTCCAATGTAATGGAACCTTCATTGACATCATAGAAACGTGGCACTAAATTGGCAAATGTTGTTTTGCCGGCGCCGCTTGGACCGACCAGAGCAACAACTTGCCCGGAATCTATTGTTGCTGTAACTTGATTGAGGGCAGCGGCGCTTTCGTAGGCAAAAGTGACATTATTGAAGCAGATTTTTCCTTTAACCGGGCCAATGGGTTTGGGATTTTGTGGTTCGGGTACAGTGTCCTCTGAGTGGAGTACGTATTCGAGGCGATCGAGTGAAGCTTCTGCTTTGCGAATTGTATTAGAAACAGTACCCAGTTTTTTAACGGGTTGATAGCACATATAAAGCGCTGCGAGCATTGCCCCAATCGTCTCAATTTCGATTTGTTTTATGACAGTAATGTAAAGCGCAAAACAAAGTGCGAAGGCAGTCACCACCTCAATCAAAGGGGAGAGCCCTTTATCGTATTTGATAGTTTTAAGTGTCAGCCGGAATAATTCGCGTATCGCTTCGGAAAAACGATTAACTTCGCGCTCTTTCAAATTGTAAGCGCGGATCTCGCGTACAGCAGAGAGATTTTCGTTGAGGACGTGATTGAGCTTTCCAGCCTGAGCCTGGGCCTGGCTTGCTTTTTTCAAAATGCGCGAACCAAGCGCACGGATTGGGAATACGCAACCGGGGACCGAAGCCAGGGCAATCAGTATAAAAGCAGTCTCGGATTCTAGGATAGTTAGATAAATCAGAAAACCAATGGCAGATAGCAGTGTTGCCGGCTCTTTAATCAAGCTATTGACGACTTTAACCAATGCTGCCTGCAGTTGAGCAGTATCTCCAAGCACACGGCTCATTAGATCTCCTGTAGAGTTTTTCTGAAAGAACTTCATGGGCAATTGCTGTATCTTCTCGAAGACCATCAGCCGCAGTTTTTCGAGCACATGAAGACCTGAATAGGCTATGAAGTAGGCATTTAGAAACTCGCTAATTGCCCGCAGAAAAAATATCAATGGAACTAGACCCAATATTATAAAGAAATGGAGCCTTTCGCTTTCGGCAGCATTTTTAAGCAAAGGCAGAAGATATTTAACGATAAAAGGAATACCTGCTCCGGACGCAGCGCCGTTGATTATACCAAATAGGATACCTACGGCAAACTGTATTTGGACCGCTTTTAGGTAGGAAAAATAAGGTATCAAACGTTTTAAAATCATAACTCAGAATGCTCCATAGACGAAGTTATGCAAAAAAGTCACTAACGACCTCGACCACTCTTTCGATCTGTTGTGTTGATAGGTTCGGATAAATCGGCAGTGCAAGACTCATGGCAGCCGCACGTTCCGCGTTGGGGAATTTGCCTTTTTGGTATCCCAGAAAATCAAAACAGTCTTGCTGGTGTAAAGTGAGTGGGTAGTAAATTTCACAGCCGATCTGATTTGTGCGCAAATGCTGTACCAAAGCATCTCGTTGATCGGAGTATATGATGAACTGGTTGTAGATGTGATAATTCTCAGCCTCTTCAGTAGGCAGAATGATTCCATTTTGTAGATCACCGGTCTCTATTGTCTCTGGATCGCAGCTAACTCCAGCATCATTAAACAGTTGGCGATAGAGCGCTGCATTTTTACGGCGTTGCCTATGCCAGTCATCGAGATGCTTCAGTTTAACGTTGAGGACGGCAGCTTGTAGTGCATCCAGTCGGAAATTGCCACCGACAAGCGCGTGAAAATACTTGGGCTCCATTCCATGGTTGCGCAGCTTCCGGCTGATTTTTGCAACTTGCTCATTACTAGTTACAACCATGCCTCCGTCTCCAAAACCCCCTAGATTTTTACTTGGAAAAAAGGAGAGAGTTCCTACATCTCCGCAAGAACAGGCTGGTCTATCATTTTGTTTGGAACCGATGGCTTGTGAAGCATCTTCAATAACTGGGATGTTATGAGCCTGAGCAATCTGATCAATGGCGTCCATGTCGGCCATTTGACCAAAAAGGTGGACTGGCATGATCGCGCGCGTTTTGTTGTTTATTGCTGATTCGATTTGATTTGCGTCTATATTGAAACTGTACGGGTCGATATCGACAAAGACTGGAGTTGCTCCCAGTCGTACAATTGAGCCGGCGGTACTAAAAAATGTATAGGTTGATGTAATTACTTCGTCGCCCGGGCCTATTCCAAGCGCCATCAGAGCAACGATGATAGCGTCAGTTCCGGAGGATACACCGATTCCGTATTTGGTATCGCAATAGTGCGCGCACTCGCGCTCAAAACTTTCGACATTGGGCCCTAGGATGAAATATTGGGATTCAACAACTTCAAAGATAGCAGCGTCTATTTCAGCTTTCAGCGCCTTGTACTGGGGCTTTAGGTCTAGAAGGGGAACTGCTGTTGGCTCAGGCATAAATCTGAAGATAGAAGCAAGTAAGGAAAGTCAATTTCTGACAAACCTTTTGTCTTTTTGACGCGCGCGGCTCGAATTGGCTCAAAAGACCAATGCTTATGGCTTTTGAGCCGAAGCAGGATTTACTGAAGGACGATCAGTTCGCCACGGCGATCCTGTCGGGCTTCAGACTTTGACAGTCCGGGAGTGGAGTCCAAGCTGCCTTTGGAGAGCGTTTCGATGCGACTAGCGCTAACACCAAGTGTTGTGAGGTAATCACGGACGCTTTTTGCTCGACGGTCACCCAGCGCCAAATTGTAATCTGCAGTTCCATGCCAATCACAGTGGCCTTCGATCAACAGCCCGTCTCCCGGATTTCCCTTTAAATAGTCAGCTGCAGCCCGAAGTTTCGCTCTCTCGGTCGACGAAACGGAGTAGGAATCAAAACCAAAGAATACGTCTCCAAGAAGATCTCTGACCATTGGGCGTCCATTGTACATTCCTGCGGCTGTGTCGATGGTCCCTGAGTCACGTGGGTCGAGGCCAAAATCGCCTTCTACTAGCGAAGGGATGATGTCTGGTCCCCAGCCGGTTTCTACACCTAATTGTGTCGGCGGTTGAGTTTTACAACCAGAAAGAGCAAGCGATAAGAGTAGTACTAGTAAAGAGAATGACTGAAACAACTTAATCATAATGTATAAATCATAAAATCTGATGTGATCAATTGTATCGCGCAAACATTTTATTTATTTGCCTACATTTATTCTATGACTTCGATTAGTCTTTAAACATCAAGTTTTGAAACTACCTGTCATCTTTTTAATTGATAATGGCTCTTTGCGTGCAGAGGCAACACAGGAGTTGCGGTGTCTTGCAAGTAAGCTTTCCGCCCACGTCGGTAAACAAGTGTTGCCGGTCAGCTTGTTACACTCAAACAAAGTCGCAAGTATCGAGCTTTTGGGCAAAAAGGCTCAAATTGTAAAATCGACTTTGCGCAAATGGATTGAAGCGGGAGAGCGGTCATTTATCTTTTTGCCATTGTTTCTCGGGCCGAGCCGGGCAATTACCGGATATTTGCCTGAACTGATCGAAAAGGCTCGTCAAAAGACTCCGGATTTGAAGGTCGTTATTGCAGATCCTCTGGCTGGTGAACATGCCGACGTTCCGGATGTGCGTCTGGCGGAAATATTGGCAGCAAACGTATGCCAAGTATTAACTAGTAATGATCTGCAATCTGCAAAAGTTGCGATTATTGATCATGGAACGCCTGAAAAACGAGTTAATTGGGTGCGAAATGCAGTTGCAAATCAGGTGCGTGATTTGCTCGGCACGGTTGCCGCGAAAGTTGTTGGTTGCTCAATGGAGCGACGGGATGGCATTGAGTATGACTTTAATGAACCACTACTGGAAAATTTGAGTAAGCTGCACGGTTGGCAAGGGGGTGATTTGATTGTTGCCATGTTTTTTTTGCTACCAGGGCGGCATGCCGGTTCTCACGGAGACGTTGCCAAGATTTGCAATGATTTGATTCAGCAATCTGTATTTAATTCTATCCGGCAGACACCATTGCTCGGTAAACATCCTTTGCTGATTGAAATTCTGGCAGACCGTCTGGAAAGGGCGCTGAAAAACTTTTACAAATAGTTGGCGACGTACTTAGCTCTTCCCTTCTCTTAATATTAATTGTGATTTGGATCAACGTACTCGTATGCCTGTGTGTTGCAGTGTTTTGTCTGCTTGCCGCCAAAACCAGACTCTTTGTCGGTGACTTGACTGTCGCAGCACGCCTCAGACAGCATCTTCTACCTAATCAATCCTCCTTGCTTTTGAGATTGCTCGGTTTTGAAGAATTGCTGACGCAGACAAATGAGCTTATCGAAGGTTATAATGATTATGCCAGAGCCCACGTCAGTCGGTGGAACCAACTTGAATCCACTCTAGGTTCGATTCAGGAGGCGGTGATCATTTTTGATGAAAACAAAGTTATTGAGTATGCCAATGAGTCAGCCAGGCAGCTATTTCGGCAAGGTGGCAAGCTTATAGGATTACGTTTGGAGTCGGTTTTGCGTGCGCCCAAGTTAATTGAGTACTTGACGGAATACCTTAGCGACCACGGTCGTCAGCAGCAGCAATTGAGTCTCGAACGAGAAGGTGACTTACTTTGGTTCGAAGTATCTTGTGCTAAAGCTCGCGGTGTTTCTGAAACGGGCGATACTTCAACTCTGCTTGTGTTGCATGACATTACACAATTAAAACATTTGGAAGAAATACGCCGTGATTTTGTGGCCAATGTATCGCATGAGCTGCGCACGCCAATTACTATTATCAAAGGATATATAGAAACGCTTATTGATGATAATGAAACACTAACGACTGAAAATCGTGTTCGTTTCCTGGAGAAGGTTAATAAAAATACCCAGCGACTTCATCTGTTGGTTGAAGACCTGATGGTGTTGTCGCGGCTGGAATCAAAACCGGATCAGATTAATCTTTCGATGTCATCACTGCCCAGATTGCTGGATGAGATCCTTGAAAACTACAGTGCGCGGTTAAATCTTCCAAAACAGAAAATGACTCTTGAATTTGATGAGCGGATCGGGGAATTCATATTCGACCATTTTCGTATTCAGCAGGTATATGACAATTTAATTGAGAATGTATTCAGCTACGCTCCTGATTTTACTGAGATTCGGCTCGAAGTGAACTACGATAAATCGACGGATCAGGTTCAGTGTACAGTCACTGATGACGGTCCGGGTATTCCGGAAAAAGATTTGTCACACATATTTGAGCGCTTTTACCGCGTGGACAAAGGGCGTTCTTATCGTGATGGGGGTAACGGACTGGGATTAAGTATTATGAAACATATCGTTCAGCAACATGGTGGATCTGTATTTGCGGAAAGCAAGCTTGGCGGCGGAACCTCGATTCATTTCAGGCTGCCTTACGCTCAGAAAACAGACAGTTGAGTACTAATAATAAGAAAAATGAAGCATTTCGGCAAAGACCTTCAATAAACTTGATTGCTGATTGTATCGAAGGTTTGTTTGCTGAATAATTAATACGATGGAGCTAGTTTTTTTAGGAACCGGAACATCTCAGGGAGTGCCCATGATTGCACATCCTGAAGGTGGTTGTGATCTCAGCAATCCGAAGAATTGGCGCACACGTACATCAATCCACGTTGAAATGGGTGGTCATCATATTCAGGTTGACGCCGCGCCTGAATTTCGAATGCAGTGTATCCGGAATCAGATTGATCGAACAGATACTTTTATTCTGACACATTCTCATGCAGACCACATTTTGGGGATGGATGATTTGCGGAGATTTTGCGACCTCAATGGTGGCGTAGCTTTACCGGTTTACAGTAGTGAAGAAGGGCTACAGCGCATCCGGGAGATCTTTCCTTATGCAACGCTGGGGAGGCCTAAGATGCGTGGTTACCCAGCATTTAAGCTAAAATTCATGCCCGATCGACTGGAACTTCCCGGAGGTGTGGTACAGTCGGTTCATTTACCGCACGGACCGATGGAGGTGCTGGGCCTGATTTTCACTGAAGCAAATACAGGAAAGAAACTCGTTTACTACACGGACTGTAAGCAAGTGACCCCAAAGGGCTTTGAATTGGCTGAGGGTGCCGATGTTGTTGTTCTGGATGGATTGCGGCCGGATCCTCATCACTCTCACATGACGATTACTGAAGCGACCGAAACTGCAGTTGCCATCGGTGCAGGACGCTCCTTCCTGACACACATGACTTACAGCGTCGATCAGGAAGAGACTGAGGCCAATTTGCCGGAGAACATCCGCTTGGCTTACGATGGCTTAAGTATAGAAATTTAGGCAGTAGAGGGGAGTATGACAGTTTTACTCCGTTAGAGGTTAAGTTTTTTGAGTGCCCAATTAATCGGATGAAATTCCCTCGGGGCTTTAGCTTGTGGTGGTAGAGGCAAGTTCCATAACTAAATTACCGAAATTTTAAATTTGCCTTCTGCTTTTGCCGATATCTACCTTTTCTCTTTTTTTAACTAATACCTTAAATTATGTCAGTAAGACTCTATATAGGAAACCTTTCCTTTTACGCAACAGATGAAGATCTCAATGAGGTCTTCTCAAATTGCGGTGAAGTTGAGGAAGCAACTGTGATTAACCGTCCGGGTAGCAACCGTTCACGTGGCTTTGGATTTGTAACTATGAAAGATCAGGCAGGCGCTGATGAAGCTATTCAGCAGTTGCATGGACAAGAGATCGGCGGGCGACCAATCGCGGTCAATGTCGCTAAAGAGCGGAGTAATAGCTAGCCTGGCGATTGTCCTGGGTCCATCAATGGACACAGCTAAGTAAACAATTATTCTAGAACCTTAAGTGTGATTTCACCATCTTTTAGATGTGCAGTCACCGAATCGTTCAGTCTTGTCTTTGTCGTGCTATCGATAATAGCGCCTTCACTGTTTTTGAGAATTGCGTAACCACGGTGAAGGGTAGCTTTCAGGCTACTGTTCTCAAGACGTTTTTTGAGGTGGGTTAGACGTTCCTTTCTTGGATGGGTAGCAACCTTAACCGCGTGCTCGAATCTGTGCTTTAGGCTTTTAAGCGATTGATCTGCCAGTCTTATGCGATTTAGCGGGTGATTTCTGACTAGCTCTTTCGAGGCAAGGGCCAGTCGGCTATGCTCCTGAGTGAGGCGTTTCTGTAACGATTGGCTCAACCGGTTTTCAAGATCGTCCAGTCGTATGCCGAGCATCTGAGTCTGTCTTTTGGGGTTGATGAATCGTACTCGGGTATAGAGTTTTTCCAAACTTTGATTGCGCGCGGATAGCTCGAACTGGATCTGCCCAATCAAGGCCTCTTGCAGTTCACGTAACCGTTGCTTTGTTTCAATCACGAGCGACGAGATTAACTCAGCTGCAGCGGAGGGAGTTTCAGCACGTTTGTCCGCTACGTAATCGGTAAGTACTGTGTCGATTTCGTGACCAACTGCTGAAATCACTGGCAGGGAACAATCTGCGATTGTGCGGGCCAGTGTCTCATCGTTGAATGCCCAAAGGTCTTCAATGCTACCTCCTCCGCGAGTCAGAACAATGGTGTCAAAGTCTTTGCTGGCAGCCGCATATTTCAACATCTTGGCAAGTTCCTTCGGCGCCTCTTTGCCTTGTACCAGAGCTGGAAAAATGACTACATTTCCTAGATAATTGCGCCGTTGTAGGATACGCAAAAAATCTCGTATGGCAGCGCCGGTAGGAGATGTGATTACCGCAATGCGCAATGGTACGAGGGGAAGCGTCTGTTTGCGCTCTTTGTCAAACAAGCCTTCGGCTGCAAGCTTGCGTTTGAGCTGCTCAAATTTCAACTGCAATTGCCCCTGACCACTCTGAAGCGCAACTTTGGCAATCAGCTGATAGCGCCCGTGTGGTTCGTAAACAGAGAGATTGCCAAATAGGGTAACTTCCATTCCGTCCACCAAGTCGAACTCTTGCTGGGCGGCATCCCGAGCGAAAAGTACGCAGGGTAGCTGACTTTCGGCATCTTTGAGTGAGAAATAGATATGTCCGGAACCTTGTTTGCGGAGATTCGACACTTCTCCCTTTACCCATAATTGGGTAAAAGAATCCTCCAGCTGCGACTTGATATGTCGAGTCAACGCGGTGACGCTCAGAATATGCTCAGATTCGGGACGAAATAAAAAATTCATGTTGAGAGAAATTTGAGATTTGAAATTTGAAATTTCAAATCCAATGTTCAGGATTCCAGATTATGGACTATGAATCTACCGATGATGATGACAATGTTGTACAGCCTGCGAGCAACATAATATCAATTGCAGTTGCAGTGCTGGGTATCGTACTTGGAGCGGCAGGTCTATATTTCGGATTCAACGCCAATAAGCGTCTTAATTCGATTGATACATCGATTCAGGATAGTGCAACCGGCAAGGCAGAGGTAAAAGAATCGATCGGTGTTCTCAACGCTCGTATCGTTGAACAGGAGAATCAGATGCAAGAACAGGCAAAAGTGATCAGTCGGCTTCGTGTCTATGTGTCTCAGAGCGAGCAAGCGATTAAGAAACTTACTAGCGAATTAAACATCAATCGTAAGCAAATAAGAGCCAACGCAGTACAAGTTAAGTCAGCCACCACTAGTTTAAGCAGACCAATAAATGAAGTCCCAGAGAGTTCTGAAAAACCAGCAGTGCAAAATGATGTGGGACAAATTTATGTTATTGAGTCAGGAGATACTTTGGGTCGGCTGGCTAATCGATTTGGTATTTCTTTGCAGTCAATTATTGATGCCAATCCAAATGTAAATCCCCGGCGTTTATCAATTGGCCAGAAAATCACCATTCCATCTCGATAATGTCCAATCAAAAAAAAGCGACTACACCTGGAGCGTGGGAGCTTGTAGATGACCGACTGCTGAATGCTTGTCGAATTTGGGACTTGCGTGCACGGCGCTACAATCATCCTGCGAAGAAAAGTGATGACAGCGAATTTTACTATATCGATTCGCGGGACTGGGTGGTTGTCGTTGCCCGAACATTAACTGGCGAATTGGTTCTAATCCGACAATTTCGCTGTGGCATTAACGCACTTTCCTGGGAATTGCCCGGCGGCATTGTTGATGCCGGAGAAGATCTGATAGTTGCCGGACTTCGTGAACTGCGTGAGGAGACTGGGTATAGCGCAGAGCTGGGTCGTTATATCGGCAGTTGCCGTCCAAATCCGGCAATTCTGAATAATCAGTGTCATTTTGTATTTGCTGATAAAGTTACGCTGGATGCAGCAGATATTGACTGGGATGATCACGAAGAGATTGAGGTGCGTCTTTTGCCTGAAAAAGAAGTGTTCGATTGGGTCCGTGAACAAACAATCGAACACTCTCTTGCTTTGACGGGTTTGTTCTACTACCAACTATTCAAAGAGAAAAACGGTCTCACTTGAAATTCTCAAAGTAAAAGTGCAAACGCTAACTCCCAACTTCTATTTTAATGCGAGTTGATTCACATATGCACACGCCACTCTGTGGCCATGCGATTGGGTTGCCTATTGAATATGCACGTCATGCGGCAAAGCAGGGAATTGATGTCATTACCTTCACCTGTCATATTCCTATGGGCTGGAAAGCATTTGGACAGGCGGGCATCCGTATGCGCTATGATCAGATTGAAGAGTATCGTAAGCTTGTCAAAGATGCCGCTTCAGCGGCATCTTTATTTGGAGTTGAAGTCTTGTGTGGCATCGAGGCAGAGGTGTTCCCGGACGAAGAGCACATGCAGCCCATGGATGAAATACTGAATGGCTATAAGTGGGATTTTGTGCTCGGTTCACTGCATGCGCACTGTCGAAGTTACCAAATTTGGTTAAATACCAATGAAGCTAAAAATGATAAAGAAAAGATCGACTATTACTTTCGGCATCTTCGGGACGGCGCTCTTTCTGGTCGCTATGATAGTATGTCGCATCCGGATGTAATTCGGACTTATGGGGTCGTGAGTAAATTCAGGCGTATCGAAATGCCCGGGTGAGATATAGCTGTACCACTTTCTGAAATGTCCAACTTTTCAGGAAGATCAGTAAGGAGGCGCGCGAAAGTATTGGAACCGTGACGAGTGCAATATTTGAGCGTTTATGCCCTCGCCTCAACAGATTACTAAAAAGTCTGAAAAAAGTGAATAAAGGTATTGACTGAAAAAATATGGAGGTTCACTTTGGTGAGCTTTTCTTCAAACCAGCCTGTCTGGATTTGAGGTGTAACTTTTATGTTCTTTGACAGTTCATCGTCATAGCGAGTAAGTATTAAATGACTACTGCGCTTTACGAGTACAAAATCTTTTTAACAAGTGTAAGAACCTGTAACTTAAGGCAAACAGTTACGGGCAATTAGTGGATGCCTTGGCGATACGAGGCGATGAAGGACGTGGCCAGCTGCGATAAGCTTCGGGGAGCGGTGAGCACGCTTTGATCCGGAGATTTCCGAATGGGAAAACCCGGCTGCCGTAATGGGCAGTCACTGCCAGCTGAATCAAATAGGCTGGCAGAGCAATACCCGGTGAACTGAAACATCTAAGTAGCCGGAGGAAGAGAAAGCGAATGCGATTCCGTCAGTAGCGGCGAGCGAAGGCGGAACAGCCCAAACCGCAGGGATTTATCCCTGCGGGGTTGTAGGACCTCAATGTGGTATCTCAAAGGATAGGAAAACGTTCTGGAAAGTTCGGTCATAGAAGGTGAAAGCCCTGTATCCGAAATCCTGCGAGAGCTTAGAGTGTTCCTGAGTAGCACCCGACAC
>CAZUYZ010000030.1:0-15841 GCA_964624365.1 uncultured Puniceicoccaceae bacterium | reverse complement strand
CCTAAAGTTTGGATGGATGCGTACTTGGCGTCTTTTTGTGTTGCAGGTGATATGGAAATGACGACTTTTGATCAAGGTATGCGACGTTTCGAAGCTGAAAGGTTAAAACTGAATGTTTTATAACTTGGGGAAAAAGGCTTTTGGCACAGTAATCTAACCATGCAGTCAGTTCTTCTCCTTTTTCGCGAATCTGTGCGAGGGATGCATAGTAAGCAAGTCGATTTTTCCAGCAGTATTCATCCAATAATGAAGAAGTAGATCGAACAAAATATAATCAATCTAAGAGCCATTCTTTTAGCGATTCGTGAACTGTTTGAACAGGGATAAATTCTTGTTCCAAGCGTCCCGCTGGTTGCTTTTTTAAATCAAAGTAGAGTTTCTTTTCCGTTACGGTCAGAGGCCAATCTTCTGGTATTTCGGCGAGTGTTTTTTCTGCGACTGCATGCTGAACATTTGCACCGAAGACCTCTTGCGTCATAAGAATTGGCACAAGTTTCGAAATATGCATACGAGCACGTCCGAGTAGATACAGTCCCCAGGTGTCTAGATCACCCCAGTAAGCAACATTTTTTTCCTTGAGCCATTCAGCAGCGGTCCACGCAAGGTCGAAGCCAGTACCCAGAACCGCTAACGTATCAGGGAGTTTGGGTAACTGGTGAAGACAGCTTTCATTCTCAATAATTAGAAGGCGCTTTCCAGGCAGCGCCTGTTTTGATAACTCGGCTGCACGAATTCGGAGTTGTTCAAACGGCAATAATGAACCATCTAAGTCATAAACAAGCAACCAATGCCCTCGGTTGCTGGAGGCTCCAAGAAAGGTTTCCAAACCCTGCTGCGTCGCTTCGCCATCGAAACGAACATCCAGTAATGCAAGCAATAGACGTTCGTTGCGTTCAAAAAACTTGGTGTCATTTCCGGCAAGGGACAACGCTCTTAGAGGTCTCCCTTCTGCCATTCCCGGACGTAATTCATCTACAACTCGAAGTACCTTATCGACTTCTTCTGTCTCGCGATCCGACCAAAGGCTACGGCGCCGAATCAGCAAAGGGTGAGTCTCCGGTTTAGCTACTTCCAGAAATTTTGAAAGTAATCGATACTGATGGGTGATCTTCTTATCCCCACAGGCAGCGACCCATTCGATTGGATCATGTAAAATCCACTCTGCCGGATAAGAGACTGGACCGTCGATTGAATGGTAGCTCGACTCTTTCCAAACCACGTTGCCAATACTTACAGCGCGCCAAATCTCAAAATGCTGACGGACAATTCCGGTAGTGTCTTGAATCTTCGCTGGGGGAGGTTTGCCAATGGGTAATATGATCGGCCATGCGTCAGGCTCATGGAGCAGTCGATTTTCACGTAAGTCAGCATTTTCCCATTGCCGCGCCAGCTTAAGCCTCAGTTCTTCAGGAGATTTCATGCACTTGTCTCCGTCGGGCCACTGCGGACCATATCGGGTTGCAGCTCTGCTAATTTCTCCCAGGTAATCGTAGCGAGGCAGGAACCAGAGCTTAGTCGCTGGACGCAAATTGCACGACGTGTATGTTTCTTCAGCAAACTGATTTCTTTATTTGGGGTAACAAATATAGGATAAAGACCAAAAACGCGAAGTGCATTGACGATAAGTCTAGCCGCTGACTGGGAACTCTTCGAAAAGGCTTCATCGAGAATGATACTACCGTAAAGCGGGCGACTTGCACCCGAAGGACACAGAGCGTAACTGAGTGAAGCTGTAAGTATATGACTAGCCATCAATTCCTTTTCTCCGCCACTGCCACTCTGTGATCCGGTTCGGCCTGTGGATTCCTTACCCGTATCGCGATCTACTTCGACAACAAAAAACTGGAGCCGATAACGTGGGTCCAACAACGCTCGTGAGCCAACAAGATGGCGGTTGTTGCCTGCCTCTCTCAGAATCTCGACGATCTTGCGTAAAGCAAAGTAGTGACTACGTCCGTCGTCGTCTTTGAGAACGGCAGAGCGCAAGTGACGACGCGCTTTGGTCAACTCGCGGATTACCGAATCATTGAGCCTTTGGGGGTGAAGCTTTAGATAATGATTTCCACGAAAATCGACTTTGGCGAGTGTGTCATTCAAGTCCTTAATCCGACTTTCTATAGTATCGACCTCTTGATCGATATGCGCCAGTAGCTGTGTAACACCTTGGTCGGATGAACGGTTAAGGTATTCGAGAAAGCGTTTCTGTTTATCTGGAAGCGCTTCTTCGACCAGTTTTTGAAGTTCTTTCAAATAGACAGGTATGGCTTCCAAATCCACTCCCACATCAACATAAGCGCCTTCATTCAGTGAACGTGCATTTCCCATAAGGGAGACAAGACGTTTTTCTAAATTTCCGATTTTATCTCTGCGATCTTCGATCTGCTGATCGATTCGCCTATTGGCCTCCCGCTCAAGCTGGTTGAGGTTTTCCCGGGAAACACTGTTTGCTTGATCAAGGTGACGTTTGCCTATTCCGATTTCACTCTTTGTAATCGGCTCGCTAAGTCTTTCGCGACAATTTCTAAGACTAACTTCTGTAAGCTCGACGTCTCTTATCACCACGCTCAATCTCCCTTGGATACCCAATAATTCTTTGCGTCGATTTTCGGTATTCTGCTTGGCGGTCTCATAGGCAGCTTTTGCAATTCCGGCGTCACTTCCGGGCTTTTTTAGCTCTACGATTTTTTCACTCAGACTCTGGATGCTTCGGAGAGTTCCGGGAGCATCAACCTGATTAAATTCAAGCTTCAGCGCATTCTCCAAGAATCTGAGTTCGCCATCGCATTGCTTACGTTTTTTCAAAAGTGATTTTGCGTGAGGTTCCAAGGTGCGATAAGCGTCTTCCGCTTTTATAAGTTCTCGAGCGAGCGCGTCTAACTGATCGCGATTGTCAAAACCCGTGATCCACCCCTCGTGAAGTTTTTGTTTATCCGGTTTATCAAAGCGCCCATTCACGCCGGACATGGAACCTTCAACCGTTAGACCATGAGCAGTCCTACTTAACGTATTGGAATCAAGCACACAGTGATAGTCCTGCCGTGCAAGCAAGTTTTCCAATGCCAAGCGCAAGGGATGTTGCTTAATGTTTAGCTTATAAATAAAGCTATCGGAAAAATAGTCCTTTTCAGGTTCCTCAACACACGCTTCCTGCAGCCGAACATGAAGCTTATTATCCCTATGATTGATCCATTTCAACGCATCGCGAAGGTGAGCCTGAGGCACTAGAATTCGCAATCGGTTGGCTCCAATTGCCCGCTCAATAGCGCCACGCCAGGTTGCTTCCTTTGTTTTGACTTCGACTAATTCAGCAACAAAGGGAAGGTCATCGGAATTCAAGCAAAGGTGTTCGGCCAGATTCCGGCGGAAGTGTTGAAAGTTGAGCGGGATATTAGAGCCTGGACTTGCTTTGACTTCGCGAATGGCGGCTTTCAGTCGTTCACATTTCTGTCGCGCATCACGCAACTGTGAGCGCGATTCGGATTCGTCATCTTCAGTTTGCTCCAAAGCCTTCTCAAGCTCGGGGCGTTTTGCGACCAGTAGACTTTTGTTTTGATCAAACTGTGTGGCTGACAATTCGCCTGAAAGACCCAAAGCACGAACTATCATTTTGTAATCTTCCGCCGCAGCTTCCTTCGTTTTGAGAAGTTCCTTTTGTGCATCAATCGTTTCTTCCAGTCGATCAATGTCGCTCCCTCCCAGTTCAAGATAACGCTGTTGCAAGGTCTGCTCATGCGTCATCATTGCTTCCAATTCCTGATTGTTAATCTCGAACTGACGATTTGCTTCCAGCTTTTGTGCTTCCAGCTGCTCCAGTTCTTTACGGTACAGTTCCACACCCAGATGTGCGTACCAGCGGGGAATGAGACGTTTTAGATCGTTTGACTCAGAAAGCTTCTTTTGCTGTTTCCGTAGTTGTTCATTCGTAGCGGCGATTGGCAAAAGCGACTCCTTCTGTGCATGGGCATCTTCGAGTTCTTTATAAATTGCTGCCAGATTATCAAAATCGGCTGCGACCTCAAGCGCTTGCTTGTATGCGGACTTATCATCCAGGACTAATTCGCGAAAAATCATGTCGACACTGTCGAGCTGTTTCAGACCGGCGGCACGGTTGAGTAAGTTGAAGGCATTTTCACTCACATCAAAAACAGATCGCAATTGTGCAAGGTAGCTTCTCTTGCTTTCGAAGGCCCTTAAACCCGCCGTTTCTCGACTGTGCCGCATCAACTGACGTGCCCCATCGTGCTCCCACAGACGCAGGAGCAAATCAAGATCTTGTTCGGAATCTTCAGATATGAAAAAACGACGCTTGATGTCCTGCTGACTGTTGCTGGTGCTATCTAGCCAGAAAATTGCAATGGCTCGTATAATTTGTTGTGAATTTCGGTAGGTGGCAGCAATTCCAGTGGTAGTTTTTCCAGGGCGAGCAACTTTGTCTCCACCGGCGCCACCACCTACGCCCCGAATGTAGGAAATCAAGCTGCGATCATTCTTATCGTGGCCGCCTGTAGACGCTAGATTGTAACGCGGATTGTCTGCAATTAAGGTCATAAGCGCATCGACCACAGTTGTTTTGCCGCTTCCCGTAGAACCGATTATAGCGGTCCCACGCTTGTCGAACTCGGCACGATGTTTCCCTGAGAATGGCCCCCAGTTGAAAATCTCCAAATCGTCCAGGATAAAGGTTTGCCCGTCGTCGATATCCAGAAATTCGGGCTTCATGAATTTGCCTCCGCATGAGTTTGAAAAGTCCGCAAAAGTTCACCGAGCGAATCAGCGTTTGCCATATGCACAATGAGTGGTTGGATGGTGATCTCATTATTCTTATCAATCTCCGAAACGATACCGTGTGTCTTCAACTGGTTGAGCAAAGAGGCTAGTCGACTTTGGTTACGATTATCGCTGCCGGAATCCGGAAAAAAGGTTAAGAACTTTGGCAGCAAATCTTCCACTGCCAATTTGGCAACCGCTTGCCCAACGCCGCGTTCCTGCTCATGCAGTAAAAACGCTTCTCTGAGTAGAGCCACGAGAAGCGATTGCTCCAAGGTTAGCCGTTGCCTGCGGACGAGAGGATGCGACCACCCGTCATTGTGTGTTGTGTCTTCGGCAAGCAGTAGAACCAGAAGCGCGACACCTCGATGTGTATCGATCATTAGCTTTAAGTCCAGAGGCTCTAGAGCGCTATTTAATGCTGCTTCATGCAGAACCGCACTTTTAAAAAGAATAGGCTTACGATTTTCCTCAAGATAACCAAGCCTCATAAGCTCCAGCAACGCCGCTCTTATCTCGGGATTAGTTCGGTGTGTCGAGCCGTCGACATCGTTGGTCGCCAATTTCTCGTCTTTGTTCATCATCCAAGTCGATCCATATTCAATTTGCTAGAGCCTTCATAGTCGAGAGACATATGCGGAACGGCAAATCGAAACATTCCTTCTGCATCGTCTTCAATATCGATAGTCTCAGTATTAGAGGTCGGTTCAATACCAGCTTCACGCGCCATTCCCAGCCAAAACGACAATGTTTCGAGATCATGTGTTGGGGGCAGAGCACGCACGAGTTCTCCAAGCGTCAAAGGCTTACCGGATTCTTTTAAAGCGGAGAGTGTTTTCTCAAAAAGTTGTACTCGATCCAATGCGTGGAAAGCCTGCCAAAAATCGTTTCCCAAATCTTTAAGGTCTGCTGTTTGTTCACTCAGATCAATTTCGGGAGGCGAATCATCGGCGCCATCGCGAAATGTTAATCGTTCCAGAATGCGAAGGTTAGGATTTGATATCGCTACTGGCAACAAAGGCGCGGGTGAACGCCTTGTTGACTGAGACGACCAATCAATATCCAAAGCGACACGTAATAACTCATTCAGCAGCGCACCGACACGGATTTGTTCATCAGCGAGTCCGGACTTTAGGAACGAACGCACATCGCGTTCACTGCGAGATCGAGCGTGAATCACTCCGCGGGACTCGCTAATCAAATTCGGAATCAATCCTCGCAGATCATTACACTGACGGCGATTCAAACTGTCCACGGCGGCTTCATTGTTTAGAATGGAATTAAGCTGCAATTTCATCTTATCCAACTCCAGTGGTTTGACCAGTTGCTCGTGAAACGTCTCGAAAACTTGCCCTTCCGGCGTTTTGACAAGCGTTTCGTGGCTATCGAGCAAGTTGTCCACTACTTCTCCGCGATGACTACCTTCACTGAGAATCCGTTGTCTCAGCTGGCGATCCGCTTCTCTGTAGGAATCTTCTACCCGACGAAAATCGGCTCGAAGACTGAGTGCAAGTTGATGGATCTCGCGAATTCCCTCCTCAGCAGGAGCTCCCGTCAGCACTTCAAATTCTCCGCGCTCAGCAGCGGCCAACTCTCCTTTCAGCGCCTCGATTCTCTCTCGCAGTGATGCGACACGACTTTCCTGGTTGGCATTGAGACGAGCTTCCAGATTCTCGATTTCCCGCTGGACAGTGGCAAGACGAGAAGCGGTTGATGTCATCGTGCGACCTTCCAACTCTCCTAAGAATTGGAGCGCTCTTTCCAATGCATCCGTTGCCATTAATTGGCCATCCCGTTCAACAATCAGGCCAAGTTTGAGCCATCGACGCATCTCTTTACGAGCCGCAGGCGCCTGATCATCTGCTGGCTCTATTTCATAAGTATCATCACTTGCATGCTCGGCAAAAATATCCGCAAGCGAAACAACTGCCTCCTCCCATGGCACTCCAACAGGTTTCGCATCGAGTATAGTCTTTAGGCAAGAAGCCGTTAGCGGCGCCTTCGAAGAGCTCAACAACAACCAAGCTGGATTATGTCTTCTCAGCGTAATAAACTTCAGACATAATTCTCGACTCATAAAAAAACGGCTAAGTCTAAACCGCGACCCTTGCAACTTTGTTTTTTTGGATGAAAGCCGTTTATTATCCCAGCACGTTAGTAAAAACTATACACTTTCAGTTCAAGACTTTGAGTAATTTGTACTGTTGCTAGCGAATAGTCGAGGGCCCAAAGTTGTTTGTATGGGCAACGATCGTCGGGGAAATCACACTGTATGCCACTTGGGCGTTCACCTGGTATTGATATCAACAGTCTGGAGTATCACGGTCTGGATCGTTGTCCCGACAAAGGTTATTCGGGGTATGCCCGTTATGCCGGATTGGGAATCCTCGCGTACAATTTGCACCGCATTGGCAATCATCTGCTGAAGGATCAAAGCAGTGGTTTGGCCCGAGCGGCTTAACTGCAAAAAGTTTTCCAGTAAGAGGCGGGCACCATGCTTCACCCTGCCACTATCTGCGGGATTTGCCGAAAAGTAAGTCTATCATGTGTGAAAACGGCTACGAAAAGTAGAGAGAACAAAGTAAATTGGCAACTGTTAATTAATACTGATAAATGAGAAAATAAGATAATCTGATTCTTCCTGAAAAAGCTAATTCCCGGCCGGGCACTAAGTACATTTTCACCGAGCAGAAAAATCAAAGAAACATCCGTGTTTGATTTGCGTAAATCCACGGATTAAGATGGAGCATACCTTGAATGGGTTAACTTTTTACCCTTGTGTAGCTATACCTCATGAAAAAGCGTGAAATCATTTGCATAATTATGGGAGGCGGACGCGGCACCCGTCTTCACCCACTAACTCAAGAGCGTTGTAAACCAGCAGTTCCCTTTGGAGGTAAATACCGACTGGTTGATATTCCAATTAGCAACTGTCTAAATTCTGGCTACAATCGCATTTATGTATTAACACAATTTAATACAGCATCGTTGCATCGGCATATACAAGAGTCTTACAAATTTGACTCTTTCGGAGGGGGCTGTGTAGAAATTTTATCAGCCGAGCAAACCGACATAAGTGACAGTTGGTACCAAGGCACGGCCGATGCCGTCCGTCAGAATATGCATCATTTTGGAAATCAGCGTGACGATGCCCTTTATGTAATTCTTTCCGGAGACCAGCTGTATCGCATGGATTTTGCTGAAATTGTTCGAGCACACGATGCCTCCGAAGCATCTGTAACAATAGCTGCCAAGCCTGTAAGGCTGGATCAAGCACAAGGTCTCGGGTTAATGCGTATAAACGATGATCTGGATATTGAAGAATTTATCGAGAAACCAACGGACCCTGAACTTATCAAAGGCCTAGCAGTGGGCGAAAACGTTCGTAAGAGAATGAAACCCCAGAGTGATCAGGACTACTGCCTGGCATCTATGGGCATTTATGTGTTTAACGCCAAAACATTAAACAGTGCACTAGAAACGAAGGCAACTGACTTTGGTAGAGAAATCATCCCAAATTTATTGGGCAAAGCAAAAATGTGTAGCTATGTGTTTGATGACTACTGGGAGGATCTTGGAACAATCAAGGCCTTTTTTGATACAAACCTAAGGCTGACAGCCGATTTGCCACCATTTGATTTTTTTAATCAGGAGGCTAAAATTTATACGCGTGTACGACTGCTTCCGCCTGCCAAACTAAATTCCTGCAATGTAAGACAAGTTGTTCTTGGCGACGGTTGTATCATTACCAATAGCCGATTAAATCGTTGTTTACTGGGTGTACGTTCGGTGATTCGGGAAGAGGTCGATCTGAAGAACGTCGTTATGTTGGGCGCTGACTTTTATGAGACGATTGCGGACCTGAAAGAAAATGAGAAAATGGGTAGGCCATCCTTAGGCATTGGTTCGGAGAGTGTTATAAAACATGCGATTCTGGACAAAAACGTACGTATTGGACGCAATGTAGTCCTGGACCCTAAAGGTTTGCCAACCGAACTCGATCACGAAAGTGGCATTCTTATTCGCGATGGAATTATGGTTGTCGGTAAGAATCTGATTTTGCCGGATGGATTTTCTCTTAGATCATAAACCATTTCTTAAAAAGTAACACACGAAGGTGTTGGTTTTTTAAGGGAGATCTCGCCTGTGTTTGCTTTACAAATTGCAGTTAAACTTTTATAGATAAGGTTTTAATCAAGTAAAAATGAAAAAGCTACTTATTTGCACGGACGGTTCAAATTATGCTCAGGAATGTTGCCGTTATGGCGCATGGTTGGCAAAAAAGACAGAGGCCGACATCGAAGTTCTTTATGTAACAGATCTTCGTCAGTTTCAAATGCCCACAATGGCTGATCTGAGTGGGAGTTTGGGCATTCAGCCTTATGAGGGAATGATTACTCAGCTCAGAGACTTAGAAGAGCACAAGTCCAAATTTGTTGAAGATTCAGCGATAAAAATTTTTAAATCGGAAGGACTCGCAGACCGTACTAGTTTTCATCACGAAACAGGGTTGCTAGTTGATTCGATTGAAGAATATGCCAGTCGTGCAGACCTGATCCTGCTTGGCAAACGTGGTGAAAACGCCAACTTTGCAACCGAGCATCTGGGCTCTATGTTAGAACGAGTTGTCCGCGCAGCGGATAAGCCTTGCTTAGTAACTTCGCGTAAATTTCACCCAATCAATCGAGCCTTAGTCGCTTATGACGGTGGAAGCAGCGGAAAGGCAGCACTCGAATTTATAATTCAGTCTAAGTTGTTTCGTTCTTTTAATCTCCATGTTGTGACGGTCGATGAGAAACATGACCAAGGTCAGGCTAGCACGTGGTTGTCAGAAGCCAACGAAATGTTAAGAGCAAATGGAGTAAGTGCGGAGTGTCAACTTCTAGAAGGTGACGTCGAATCCGCTGTTGCCGATTACGTTGACCGCACTGAAACAGATTTGCTCATCGCTGGCGCTTATGGCCACAGCCGAATTCGCAAGCTCCTGATCGGTAGTACTACCTCAGAGCTTTTGCGTCACTGTCGTATTCCGGTGCTTTGCTTTCGTTGAAATATGTACGCAATAAAAGAAATTAGCAGTTAGGATTTAGTTTGGCTCCTGCCTTTTCGCAATGCTTATGACGAAGATGCCAGCAATAATCATGAAAATTGAGTAAAATTGTCCGCGACTAAGCCCCATGATCAGAGCTGCGTCTGGCTCGCGAAAAAGTTCTCCCAAAATGCGCACAACTCCGTAACCAACTAGAAACTCACCGCCGATTTGCCCTACTTTAGGATGCGTGCGCCAAAAACGCCACTGAATATAAATAAAAAGCAGTAATCCCTCAAGGAAAGCAGCGTATAGTTGAGACGGATGCCTTGGCTCTAAAACAAATGCATGCGAGGTTGCGTCGTAGACTGTCGGACTGTCGGGGAAAATGAAAGCCCAGCCAACCTCGGTTACTCGTCCCCAAAGCTCACCATTAATAAAATTCGCAATACGGCCAAAAAACAGTCCCAACGGCGCAAGTGTGACGACTACATCACTCAATTCTAGAAAAGGATAATTATATTTTTTGGCAAACCATAAAACTGCCAGAAACACTCCAATAAAGCCACCGTGGCTAGACATCCCTCCCTGATCAACACGCAGCAATAAGAAAGGATTTTGCAAAAACGCCGAAAGATCATAAAACAACATATAGCCAATGCGGCCACCGGCAACCACACCAAAAATGACAGCGGTCATTAGGGTCGAGCGCGAGTCGGCATTAATCGTAAATTTGCCTTTGGCATTATAAGTGCGCAGCAGCAACCATGCCGCTAGGAATCCAAGCAAGTAAGCTAGTCCGTAGTAGCGAATTCCTTCAAGCTTCAGAGGATTTTCCGGAAAGCGAATGAGAAAGGGGCTTAAATCATGTACCCAGTATGTATTATCTGCAGGCATAATTAAAATATCTGCTTTCAGGCAGCGAAGTTTTTGTATTTGGAGGAGGATTAGTATAAACGCACTAAAAAAGAGAAAGTTGAACCAAAAAAGAATTGTCTTTATTGATTGCATTTTTTGACAAGGCTTTTAAAAAATCTCGCTTTTTAAATATTATGAATAAAAAACTCGTACTAATTCCACTACTATTCATTTCAGCTATTGTTTTTGCAAATACGGCTGTATCTGAAATCAATGGTAAGTTTGACTCAGCCTACAGTAATCTGAATTCAGAAGATGCCTGGATTAATGGAGGTAGCTTTTCCGCTCCTATCAGCGAAGAATTTGGTGTGCAGCTAGATGCTTTGTATGCAGATGTTGGAGCAGGAGTTGATGAATTTGGTGGCTTTGGTGGCCATTTTTTCTGGAGAGATAGTGAGGTCGGACTCTTTGGAGGCACCGTTGGTGGCGTTTGGAGCGATGATATTGAGTCCTACGAAATTAGTCTGGAGGGTGAGTACTATTATGGATTACTAACCTTTGGTGGTAGAGTAGGTTACTCTGTTGTTGAGTTTGATGATTCTTTTGGATCGCTTGATCCTGACGAAGATGGTGCCTTTGGTCTCGCTTATGTCGCTGCATACCCACTTGAAGACTTAAGCGTTCTGGCTGGTCTAGAGTATCGATTTGATAACACCGCTTTTCGACTGGAGACTGAATATGCAATTTCTGACTGTGGACTTAGTTTATTCGCACAGGGATTATTTGGAAATGATGACTATGAACAAGGTACTGTAGGTCTTCGCTACTATTTTGGTTCCGATAAAAATCTCCAGGAGCGTCATCGTCAGGATGATCCACGCAACATGCTTAAAGACATACTTACTGGAATCTTTACTTACGCCGCTGAATAGAGTTTTTTGGGGCTGACCATTAAAAAAATGACAACGGTTTACATAACGTAATTGATTAGATTTCACTAAAAGCCGTCGAGATTGTAACCGATCTCGGCGGCTTTTTTGTTGTTAGATAGTATGATAGTATCGTCGTGATACGAATTCTCTTATTTTATCAGTTAGCAATATTAATCAGTAGTTACCAATTTACTCTATTCACTACTAACCTGCGGTATGGTGAACACCCATTGCAGCGCTGCCAGAGTAGGAGGCAGTTCATCGCGTGTGCGGGTGGGGATTTCGACCCATTCGATTGGAACGGCTCTCAGGGCGAGTTGTACTTCGAATCGTTGTCTCATTGCACCAACCTTAACCCAGCATTGGCCCGAATAATCTTGTTTTTTAGCGTTTTTATCAGCTTCATCGGTCAATATTTACAAATATTCGGCCTACGAGATGCAGTGCAACATGTTGTATTTGAAAGCGTTTTTTGAAGCAGAGTTGAAACTCCGCTTTTTTATTGTACTTGTTTTCATTATGTCAAAAGTGCGCGTTCGTTTTGCTCCGAGTCCAACTGGGTTTTTCCATATTGGAAGCGCCCGCACGGCTCTATTTAATTGGCTGTATGCTCGTCATACAGAAGGTGCTTTTATCCTGCGTATCGAAGATACCGATAAAGCGCGCAATACTGAGGAGGCTTTGCGAGTATTGCTGGAAGGCATGCGCTGGCTGGGGATGGACTGGGATGAGGGCCCGGAGATCGGCGGAGACTATGGGCCTTACTTCCAAAGCCATCGTCAGGATATTTATGACAACTACTTGAAAAGGCTTAAAGACACGGGGCGCACTTACGAAAAAGACGGCGCTGTCTGGTTCCGGCTGGAGGGTGATCGTTACACCGAGTACGACGACTTTCGCAAGGCCGAGGTCGAGAAGGTTAATGCGACTCCGATCGTGATTGAAGATGTCATTCGGGGGCGCGTCGAACGGGCTGAAGAGCAGGATTTTGTGATCGTTCGCAAGGACGGAACGCCGGTTTTTCACTTGGTGAATGTCATTGATGACATTGCAATGAAAATTACTCATGTGATTCGCGGTGAGGATCATTTATCGAACACTAGCAAACATGTGGAGTTGTTTAAGGCTTTTGGAGCGGAACCGCCGGTATTTGCTCACATACCACTTATCCTCAAGGAGTCCGGTCCTGGCAAGATGAGCAAGCGCGATAAAGGTGCGCTTGTTGAGGAGTATCAGCAGCGTGGTTTTCTGCCCGGTGCGTTACGGAACTACATCGCTCTCTTGGGTTGGAATCCAAAAGATGATCGTGAGAAACTGGAAATTGGTGAAATCATCGAACGCTTCGACTTTTCGGGAATTAACAAGAGCAATTCCCGCTTCGATGAAAAAAAACTCACTTCCTTGAACACGGATTATCTACGGGAGTTGCCACTGGGTAATTTTGCTTGGTTGGCGCGGCCAATTTTAAAGCAGGCCGCAGTGATCGAAGATGACGTGAATGAGGATTACTTACAGTCAGTTCTAGAACTCTGTCAGAATAAGGTCCGTTCGTTGGAAGACTTGCCGGAGTTTTGTCGTTACTTTTTTGACGATACCTATGCGATGGATGAGAAGGTAGGTGCAAGGTTGTCGAAAAAATCTGATCCTAAGAGCCTGATTTCGGAAATTGTACCGGTTTTAGAAGGTCTGGATGAGTTTGAGATCTCAACCCTGCAGGCAGCGCTGGATGCGTATGCAGAGGCGAAAGGTGTTAAAGTTTTTGCCTATTTTCCGGCTTTGCGCTATACCGTGAGTGGTCAGGGGGGTGGACCCGATTTGTTACCTATGTTGGCTGTGTTGGGTAAAGAGCGCGTTCTGAGTCGATTGAAGACCTTTATCAATTAAGTCCGCAGTCTATTGTAAGACTGGCTTTGATAGCCTGAAGACGATAACGAAAACAAACGATGGTCAGAACAGATTTGCATGCAGCGTAGATTGCAAAAAGAGATGCCCGAATTGGAATTATTTTGTGCCTGCGGTAGTCGTGAATTTTACGAGAACTGTTGCAAAGCATATCATAAAGGTGTGAAGATGGCGCCGACTGCCCTTGTTCTTATGCGGTCTCGTTATTCAGCATTTGTCTATGGAGAGATCGACTATCTTGTTGAGACAACCTTTCCGACTCGTCGAACTGATGACCTAAAGGACGATTTTCATCTGGCCTATGGATCAGTTCGCTGGATTGGCCTGGAAATTATGAGTACATCGCAAGGGAAGTCCTCGGACAAAGTGGGCAAAGTCGAGTTTAAAGCCAGCTACTTTGAGGACGGGCATATTAAGATTCACTACGAGCATTCACGCTTTCGCCAGAAGAAAGGTAAGTGGTATTATGTCGATGGGGTTTAAATTCATACTTCATGAAAGGCACTGACGAGTCTTTCGACGTCTTCAGAACGCATGAGCGCTTCGCCAACCAGAATCGCATCTGCGCCGCAATCTCTGGCGCGCTGAGCATCTTCGTTGTCAAAAATACCGCTTTCGCTTATTTTCACAATATCTGCGGGAATCTGAGGTATTAAGCGCTCTGAGATGGCAAGGTCGGTTACAAATCGTTTTAAGTCACGATTGTTGACACCGATAATTCGAGGGCTGAAGTTAAGCGCTCGTTCGAGCTCACACTCTTCATGTACTTCATAAATGGCATCCAGGCCAGCCAAACCGGCGGCCTCGTGAAGCGCTTTTATTTCGTCGTCTTTGAGGGCACGCACAATGATCAGAACGCATCGTGCCCCACCCTCCGCGGCCTCAACTACTTGTATCGGATGTAGCATGAAGTCTTTGCGCAGGCAGGGCGTTTTTCGATCGTGCACTTCAAGGAATTCAACAACATCCCATAAATCCTGTAAACTGCCACCAAAGTAGTCGTTGTCTGTAAGAACAGAGAGGCAGTCCACATCTGCATTTACATATTTGCGTGCCTGATCAACGGCGTTCATTTCGGCATTCGCTATCTCACCGGCAGAGGGTGATTTTCGTTTGATCTCAGCGATTACCGAAAGTCGATCTTTTTGGACGAGCGCTTTTGAAAAACTTCCCCCCTGATGTCTCACTTCGGATAGCCGCGTAAGCTCTTTTTCACTTACCGGGCGTATTCTGTCACACAGAGCATGGCGTTTTGCAGCCATGATTTCAGCCAGTTTGTCCATTGTCGATTCCTATTTCTGTTGCTTAAACTTGAGCGCTGCCTCAATGAAGCTTGCGAACAAAGGATGGGCGGCATTTGGCTTTGACTTGAATTCCGGGTGAAATTGGACTGCGACAAACCAAGGGTGGTCGGCAATTTCAACGATTTCGACGAGATCGCTGTCGGGGTTTATCCCGCCGATCTTTAGTCCTTTGGATTTAAGTTCATCGCGATAAGCATTGTTAAATTCAAATCGGTGGCGATGACGCTCATGAACAACTTCCTTTTTGTAGGCCTGCACGCTCAGACTATCTTGTTGTAACTTGCATGGATAGGCGCCCAGTCTCATGTTGCCTCCTTTGGTTGTTAGCTTTTTCTGTTCTTCCATTAGACAGACAACTGGATAAGGTGTCTCCGGATCAAACTCAATACTGTTGGCATTTTTGAGTCCAGCAGCGTTGCGGGCAAATTCGATGACAGCAATTTGCATTCCCAGGCAAAGACCAAGGTAGGGGATTCCGTGTTCGCGTGCAAACTGAGCAGCGGCAATCTTGCCTTCGGTCCCACGGTCACCAAAGCCACCCGGGATTAGAATTCCGTTCAACGAATTTAAGTATTTTTCCGGGCTTCCCTCAAGTTCTTCAGCATCCAGACGTATTACACGGACTGATGTATCATTAGCAATGCCTGCGTGTGTTATTGCTTCATAGACCGATTTGTAAGCATCTTGAAGCTCGATATATTTTCCGACGACACCAATTTCGATCTTATTTCTTGGAGCTTTGAGACGTCGCACGATTTCATGCCAGTCTTTCATGTCGCTTCCAGGAGCTTGCAGGCCCAGGTGCTTAACGACGATATCGTCAAGATTCTCACTTTTGAGAGCGAGAGGAAGTTCGTAAATGGAGGTCTCAACATCACATTCTTCGATCACAGACCTTACTGGTACATTACAGAAAAGAGAGAGCTTCTGGCGTATATCATTGGTCATGGGCTCTTCAGTGCGACAGACCATAACATCGCATTGGATACCAATTTCACGAAGTCGGGCTACGCTTTGCTGTGCGGGCTTCGTCTTTAGCTCTCCAGAGG
>CAZUYZ010000029.1:0-5129 GCA_964624365.1 uncultured Puniceicoccaceae bacterium | reverse complement strand
CAAATGCTTTCCTTGAAAACAGTAACACAATCAGTGCAGGAGAGGTTGTAATAGAGGCTGTTCACACTTCAGCCATTGATGCAAAAGTTCTGGCGCTGAGTGTAGCTGCTGGTGGCGGAGGTGTTGCCTGCGCCGGTGTTTCAGTTGGTATTTCCATTGCTAAGAACTTTATCGGTGTACGTCCCGACGGCACCGGAGATGCTTCTACTACGGGCGCCTGGTCCAAAGACAGTAGCATCGATGCTGCCGGTGATCTTTCAATAACTGCCAAAGCAGAACAATCCATCAATGCGATTGTCCTATCCGGTTCTGCTGCAGTTGCCGTGGCGGGAATCGCTGCGCTTAGCGCTAGTGGCGCTGGCGCTATCGCGGAAAATGAAATTGTTTCCCACATCCGTGCTTACATTGATGGAGATAGCGATGGCGGTGTTTCAGCAGCATCGGTCACTGTAACCGCAGATGATGCTTCTTACATTAATGCCATTACCGGTGCGGCTTCACTGGCTGCTTCTTTTGCTGGAACAGCAGCAGTAGCAGTCTCGATCGCTGTGACAGAGGCGCTTAATGTTGTAGCTAATTTCGTTGAGGCAACCGTTAACAATGTCAACAATAGGTTGACTACAGACAGTGGCGGTATTGTTATCCGCGCAACATCCCGTAACGACGCCTTGTTTGGCGCTACACCTTTGACATTCAGCGGTCTTGGACTGACTGCGGAAGATCTGGATGACGCTGCTGAATTGGATGAGGATAATCCTGATACGGTTGGTCTATTTGAAGATGATCAGGACATCATTGGTGACTTTGCCATCTTGACTGCTTTACGCAATGGCTTTGCTGGTAATGGGGAAATCTTGGCCGTTAATGATTCTGTAGCCACGGCATCTAAATACACGACTCTGGATGAAGATACCGCTGACCTAAGACACGGTGATACCGTTCAGCTAGCCGATGATTATGCCAACGGTGGTTTAGCTGGCCGCGTTTATCGCTATTTGGGTGTTGACCGTGATTCCACTAACCTGGGAGCTGAAGATTATAACAGTGGTCAATGGCTGTTGGTTGAGGAATTGCAGCTTTCTGTTGTTGAAGCAGGCAAAGAGTGGATGCTTGTAGCGCCGGATGGGCAAACGTTCTTCCTGAGCAAACAAGGCGATAATCTGATTGTTTCGCGCACAACGATTAATGCGGTTACTTCAGCAGCCTCTCTTGCAGCTGCCGGTGGTTTGGTCGGTATCGCTATTAGCGGTGCTGGCGCTGTGGCTGATAATGTTATTTTGTCTGACGTTCATGCAGGCATCGATGGCAGTCAGGTAACCAGCGCCGGTGCAGTAGACATTGATGCTCAAAGTCTTTCAAGCATCTCTGCTTCTGTACTCGTTGCCTCCTTGTCTGTCGCCGGTGGCGCAGCGGGAGTGGGCGCTTCTATTGGTACATCTATTGCACGCAATTACATTGGGTGGAATCAGGATGGAAATGAGCAGTTAGCTGATGTTCACGCGTTCATAAAGAACTCTAGTGTGGATGTAGCTACAGGACATAATCTCAGTATCGATGCACTTGCAGACCAGGAGATCACAGCCATCGTCTTTGCCGGTTCAGCTGCAATCGCTGGAGGAGGCATTGGTGTCGCGGCTAGTGGTTCTGGTGTAAATTCTGAAAATCGTATCGGTGTGGATGCCAAAGCATTTATCGATGGTGATGCAAATGGTATTCGTGCGGATCAGATTATTCTGCACGCGGAAGACACTTCGACCATCACAGCGTTTGCAGGAGCTGTTTCCATTGCGGCTTCTCTGGGGCTGGGCGCAGGAGTTTCGCTATCTATTGGGGTTACTTTGGCTACTAACTACATTAGTAGTGTTGTAGATGCTTATATCAGTAATGCAGACGATGGTGTCGTCAGCCGTGCAGGCAATATCAGCGTTAAAGCTGACGAAATTGCGACCATTAATTCACTTTCATCAGCGGCTGCAGTTTCGATTGGAATCGGCTTAGGTGCAGGCATTGCCTTATCAGGCGCTGGCGCGGATGCGACGAATGTGATTTTGACTAAGACACGCGCTTACATTGACGATAGTGAAGTGAATGCTTCCGGTGATGTTATTGTCAATGCGGACAATTCAGCTAAGATCCGTGCCTACATTCTAACCGCAGCGTTCTCAGGAGCTGGTGGAGCCATTGGAGTGGGCGCTTCCGTTGGTGTCTCTTTGGCTCGTAACTGGATTGGTTATGCGGCAGATAAGACAGTACCAAGTATATTTACGACAGAAAATGATTTCCCACAGACTTTAGTTCCGGGCCAAACTGTAAAAGTGCTTAAAGGTTCGCGGGCAGGCGATGTTTATAGATATATAGGCGATGAGCCTAAGGAGCTTTACCAGCATGACAGTACATCAGGATCTACCGCGATTAAAGAAGGAGACCGTGTGAAACACTCCGATGGCTTTGTCTATGAATATGTTGGAGATGACGGTACAGTGAATCTGTCTAGCAGTAACTATGGTGATGAAGATCTGTGGAAACAAGTAGCTTCCGCTTCCTTGGCAGGCGAAGATTTTGGAGACATACTCAAGTGGCGTCAGATTAATCTTACGAGCGTTCCTGTACAGGTTTTGGCTTATATTGAAGACAGTAGTGTTAACGCAACTGGAGACCTTCTTGTGACTACAACTTCAAATCAGAGCATTGAGGCACAAGTCTTTGCTGGTTCTGTGGCTGTTTCAGCTTCCGGATTTGCTGGTGGAAGCTTAAGTGGAGCAGGTGTAAGCACAGAGAATCGAATCGCTGTCCATATTAAATCTTTTATCAACGGCGATGGCAGTGGTGAAAATGCAGGCATACAGGCACGTGGCATTGATATCCTTGCAACAGATAATTCATCAATTCTTGCCAACGCTGCTGCTGCTTCAGTTGCAGGGGCTTTTTCCGGTGGTTTGGCAGTGACATTTTCGGTAGGAGTCAGCGTCGCTTACAATGAAATCTCCAATGAGGTCGAAGCTTATTTAGTTAATGCAGATGACGGAGTCACTGCTTCTGGTGGCGATGTGCGTATTATTGCTCAGGAAGATGCTATCATTGAGGCTTTATCAGCTGCGGCTTCAGTCTCTGCTGCTATTGCAGGCACTGCAGGCATTGCAATCAGTGGAGCGGGTGCGGTATCTACCAATGTTATTCTAACAGACACGCGTGCATTCCTGGAAGGTAGCGACACAAACAGTGCAGGAAGTGTTGTTATTGATGCGACTCATAGTTCAAAGATTGATGCCAGAATTTTATCAACAAGTACTGCTGTCGGTGGAGGTATCGGTGTTGGTGCAGGCATTTCAGTTGGTACGTCTACTGCGAAAAACTTCATCGGTGTATTACCTGATGGCACTGAGCAACCATCTGTAACAGCAGCTTGGTCAAAAGATAGCAGCATCAGCGCGGCAAGTGATTTGGTCATAATTGCTAAGGCAGATCAGTCCATCAATGCGATCGTACTCTCTGGTTCTGCTGGCGTTGCTGTTGCAGGTCTTGCTGCGATAAGTGCTAGCGGCGCCGGAGCTACCGCAGAAAACGAAATTATCTCTCACATTGATGCTTACATTGACGGCGATGGTGATTCTGGCATTTCTGCAGGAACCATTACTGTGATTGCCGATGATGCTTCTTCCATTAATGCGATCACGGGCGCTGCTTCGATAGCAGTTTCTTTCGCAGGCATTGTTGGTGTATCCATATCTACCGGTGTTGCCACGGCCAAAAACATCATCGATAACCAAGTTGAAGCATTCATTATTAACTCTGATTCTGTCACAACTTCCGGCAGTGGAGACATTATAATTTCTGCAATCACTCGTGGGGGTGAGCAGCAGTTCGCTTCATCACCACTGACTTTCAGTGAATTGGGTCTTAGTGCAGAGCAGCTCGACGATGCTTCAGTGCAGGATAAGGGCGACAATGCTCTCACTGATGCGATCAATGACTATAACTTGTTAAGAGCGCTTCGTAGTGCCCTTGAATCAAAGGGGCTGGCGCTGGCAGAAATTGATACCGTGTCAAGCCCGGCTGCCCACTCAAGCACAGATGTAATCTCCGAAGATAGTCCACTTATCCAGGGCGATACAGTAGTTGTAGCTGAAGGTCATACATCTGGCGGTCAAGTCGGACGTGTCTATCAATATTTGGGTCTGGATACTGAAGATGGTGATCTGAGTTCTCAGGATTATACAAATACAAGTGTTTGGTTTTTAGTGGAAGAATTGCGCTTGATTATTTTGGAAGAAGGCCAGCGTTGGCAGATGACTGCTCCGGATGGCGAAACATACATTCTCCGAAAAGTCAGTGGAACCAGCGAAGACGAGTTGGAGGTAGTTTCTACAACGATTAATGCGATAACAGCTGCAGCTTCAGTCGCTGCTGGTGCTGCTCTTGGCGCAGGCATTGGAATCAGCGGGGCTGGCGCTCAGGCAGACAATATCATTCTCTCAGATACGCTTGCATTCATTAAGGATAGTGATTTCACGACTTCAGGTAACATCGATATTCTTGCTGATAATAATTCTGTCTTGGCGGCAGCTGTAGCTGCTTCTTCAGTTGCTATTGGCGGAGGCATTGTTGGAGGCGGTGCTTCAATTGGCCTGTCTTTGGCACGCAACTTAATTGGTTGGGAGATCGTTGACAGTGATGACTACAACTACACGACTGCAGATAAAATTGCTCCAGTACAGGTTAACACGGGCGATATTGTTTTCATTGAAACCGGTATTCGCGGGGGTGAGTCTTATCGCTATATAGGTGAAGAGGTTCTCGTGGACGACGGTGAAGAAGGCAATTATCTATTGCGTCAAAACTATGGTGATAGTGATCAATGGGAACTGTTTAACATAGAACGTGAAGGTTCGGATGTTAAGGCAACGATTGAAAACAGCAGTATAGACGCAGGTGGAGATCTGACCATCGTCAGTTACGCAAATCAGCTAATCATCGCCAATGTGTTCTCTGGATCAGCAGCCATCGGCGCAGGTCTTGTTGGAATTGGCATTAGTGGTGCTGGTGCAAGCTCCGAAAACCGAATTGCCGTCAATGCAGTTGCTGCGATCAACGGTGACGGTAGTACGCGAATCATCGCAGATCAAATCACT
>CAZUYZ010000028.1:0-3514 GCA_964624365.1 uncultured Puniceicoccaceae bacterium | reverse complement strand
TGAAGGTGTCGTTTCCAATAGGCGATGATCCTGATCGCTATACATCTGGCGTGCCTTTTTGCGCTGCTCGTCGAGCGCTCTGTGCTGGTCTTCGATTTTGTCAAGGCGTTCCTGAATTTGCCTTTTCGTCTCGTTCTGGAGGCTCCCCAAGTCGTTATATGTTCTAAGCAGTTTTATACGTTCGGAATTCAGTGTCTGCATTCCTTCGTAGATATCCTTGGGTTCATAAACATGTAGCGTCTGTGGCTTTTGGGTAAGGAAATCGATGTTGATAAAGGGAGCCTTTGTGGTGAAGACCGTTTGAGAACCTTTGATTGCAATCTTTGCAAAAATGTATCCAGCAGACAAAATTACAAAGTAGGTAAACACTCCCAATGCTATCGCTGCTATGGATTCAAATAATCTTCTATGCGAAGAGCGCTTTGAAAAAATGTGCCTATTACTGGAAGTGTCCATATGTGGAATTTGCCGGATTTCAGGTGTGTTAATAATGAGAGCGATTATACTTTTTAACAATCCATTGGGCACCGAAATTAATTAGTAACGAAATAAAAAATAGCACGATACCAATCATGAAAAGCGCCCGATAATGCAGGCTGTGCTTTACAACTTCACCCATTTCCTGAGCGATTATTCCGGTCATGGTATGTACCGGTTCAAAGAAAACGTTCAGTCCTTCCGTAAAATCGGGAATTTTTATCCGGTTACCAGCGCAGAGAAGCACAACCATCGTTTCGCCGATGACGCGTCCGAAACCGAGCATAATGGCAGATATAATGCCAGACAAAGCGGACGGGACAATGACTCGGAACGTGGTCTGCAATTTGGATGCTCCCATTGCAAGAGAGGCTTCGGTAAAACTGCCCGGGATATTATTGATCGCATCTTCTGCCAGGGTGAAAATCGTCGGAATCGCCATTAGAGCAAGCAGGCATCCGGCAGTAAAGGCGTTGAGCCTTTCCTGAATCGGAAAAAATGGTACCCACTGCAGAGCTTCGATCTGCGAAAAATTAAAGATTTTTTCACTAATGAAGATGACACCAAAGAATCCGATAACGACTGAAGGAATAGCGGAAATAAATTCGATGTATGGCTTGATCAGATTGCGCTGGGCAGGACCTGCAATCTGATTAGTGTAGATGGCTGCGCCAACACCGAGCGGAATAGCGAAAAAGAGTGCAATGGACGAGATAAGCAACGAGCCAGTCAGTAATGGCAACAGGCCGTACCAGTCTTGTTGATCACTTGCGGTTACCCAATCTTTGCCAGAGATGAATGCGCCGAAGGTAAACCAGAAAGAAACAGGTTTCTTCTGATCCCAGTCAGCAAGCTTTTTAAGATGAGCCGGAATCTGGCTGATGTACTGTGCGTTTAATTCTTCGAACGTTTCTATGCGTTTTTCCAGTTGTTCCGAACCAAATTCAATTGAGTCGGTTTTGGCGAGCACTTCGTTGATCGAGAGAATTAATTCTTTCAGTATATCAGCATATTGATCTTGTTCGTTAGTCACCTCAATTATTGCCTGATCGAAATCGACCGGATTTATGCTTTCTTTCAATTGATCACGTTCTCTTTCAAGTAGATCTAAATAGGTGACGTGCAATGCATCTTCACCTTGCTTTTCGGAGAGGTTAAATTTGCGTGACAGGTTATCTAGCCTTACCAGGTCCTCATCGGTTAAACGGTAATTTGTTTTCTCAACCTGACCAATCTCTTCTTCCAGGTTGGCCAGTGTTTCATTGAGATTTTCGTTGGTGAGGTGCTGATCGCGTATTTCGATCGCGGCATCCATCTTTTCTTTTACAAACTTGCGCAGATCTGAGCCTGTACGCATATATCCCATAAAAACTGCTTTAGCTTCCGTGGAAAAAACGATTTTGGATATTTCCGTTTGTGAGAGACCCTGAGCTTTCAGGTCTTCAATCCACTCTGCTTTGATGTCGTTGAGATAGCGTGTAAGCGCAACATAGCCATCCCGCTTTTCTTTTAAAACATCGACATATTCGAGCCCGGAAAGTCGGTAATCCTGAATGCTTTTATGATAGAGACCAACAAATCCAGCACCTTCTTTGAACAGAAATATCGTGATTAAAGCGAGTACGACAATCGCGATCATGGCGTGGCTGCCAAAAAAGGCCTTTATGATACTGTCAGAGTCTTTTCCAAACAGCCTCTTACGCCGTTTGTGAAAGGCGGGCTTTTGATCTTGGTTGCTGGTGTCGTGACTTTTCATCAAAAACTGTAGAATGAAAACAAGATATCTTTGGGCAAGCTTACAAAGTTTAGTTTTGGAGTCTGTTCATGATTTTTTTCGCCTCATAAAGTTTTACTTTTTGAGGCGAAAAAGTTGAACATTGAGAAAGCAGAACAGGTTATGTTGACAAAATATAAGGCTTTTGCAGACCAAAAATAGAGATTTATGGTCGAAATAGGTCCTACTTTTAATATCATGAACAGGTTCTTAGATGAGTTAGATCACTTTTAGCAGGACAAAAAAAGGTCGTTGTTCTAATCCAACGACCTTTTTGGAGTCAAAACGATTCCTGCAAATTAATTTGCAGGCAGGAAATGCACACTCTTGACAATTTCCTGACCAGCCGGGCTGAGGCAAAAGTCGATAAATTCTTTTGTAAGCGGGCTGAGTGTCTCACCTTTGTTGGTTAAGTAATAAAGCGGACGAGCCAGCGGGTAACCTTTGGAATCGGGTTGAGCGCCATTTACGGGAAGCACCTTAATGCCGGGAGTGTTGATGTATGCAAGTCCGACATAGCCGATGCCGTTTACATTTTTGGCCACTTCTGAAGCAATCTGTTCGTTTCCGGCCATCTTCTGAGTTTCACTACCGTAATCGCGCGAAGACATCGCCATTTTCTGGAAGACTGCATAGGTTCCAGATGAAGTGTTACGTGTATAGGCAGAAATGTCTCCGGTTTGTATGGATACTGCCGACCAGTTCATAACATCACCCGAGAAAATAAGCTCAACTTCTTCAAGGGTAATTGAATCCAGCGGATTGGATTCGTTCACAATCAGGGCAATCCCGTCTTTGGCGATCGTTATTTTGTTTATCGCCACGCCCTTAGACTGTGCTTTTGCAATTTCTTTTTCCTTAACATCACGTGAAGACATGCCAATTTCGGCAGTACCATCAATAACGGATGCAACACCGGTGGAAGAGCCTTCTGCCGCGATTTCAAAAGCGACGCTAACGCCTTGGGCTGTCTTCTCCGCTTTAAACGCTTCGGCTAATTGAGGAACCATTTTTGCACCAAGCGTATCGGAGCCTTTGATTACTATGGTTTCTGTGGCATTTGCCTGGCTCGCACAGATAAATGCTGCCGTGCATAAGATCATACGTATGACACAATTTATTTTCATTCTATATATGTTGGATTAGGTTAAGTTAAAAGTATATTTCTTGAAAAACCTGAGTTTAACATCTTATCCAACGAATGTTTCAGTAATGTGTCTATTGTGTTACGTAAATGTTAATTCGCAACTACTCTGGCAGTTG
>CAZUYZ010000027.1:0-3151 GCA_964624365.1 uncultured Puniceicoccaceae bacterium | reverse complement strand
ATGGGCAGCTTCCTTACGGACTCTTTGTCTATCATCAAGGATATTCTCGATCCAATACGGCCAGTGATCGATCTTCTGACCTTCGAAGTCGATCTTGGAATTGCCCAGTTTCAACTGATCGACATGGCTTATCTGAAGTTGCCAGCAAAAACTGTCGATACCGCTAAGAAAGTATTACAAGCGATTAAGTCGACTCTCGAATTTATTGATGGTCTGGATTCTGTCGGCGGGAATATCAATTTCGGTGACTTTGATCTGGGCGGTTCTTTCCTATCTGACCCAGATTCTGAAGTCACAGATGAGGAAACCGGAGGTTCGTCGCGTCCAGCGCCTACTGGCGGAAGCGCTTCTATTGATAAAGTGGTGAAAGGCCCCAATCAGAAAGGATTGGATAAAGACAAAAAAGAAAAGAATTTCCGCCTGCCCATACTTGAGGATCCGGCAACGATGCTTGGTCTGATTACTGGTAAGACCGTTGATTTGTTTTGGTATGATTTACCAGATCTGGAACTCGAGTTTACCTATAGCAAAACATTCCCGGTCTTCCCAGGTCTGAACGTAGGCATCGTCGGTAGTGTCGGAGCTAGTACCAACTTTGATTTCGGATTCGATACCAGAGGCTTTATTGAGTTCCAGGAAAGCGGTTATGACCTGACGCAGATCTGGCGGATCATGAAAGGATTCTATCTGGATGACCACGGTTTGGAAAACACCGCTAATGATCTGAATGAGATTGTGCTGACCGCTTTGCTGGGAGCCACTGCATCACTGGGTATTGGCGGGTTGATTGAGGCCGGTGTTACCGGTGGAATTGAAGCGACGATTGGCTTCGACTTGAATGATAAACTGACCGAGTTTGAAAACGGCAACCCGATTGGTGATGGCAAACTATATGGCGACGAACTGCTTGAGCGTATTTCGCATGGGCCGCAGTGTTTATTTGATGTTAATGGCCAGTTAAAAGTCTTCCTGGAGGCGTTCCTGTGGGTCGGTATTAATTTAGGATTTACCGAAATTACTCTGTTTGAAGCCAGGGAGCGCTTCGTGGATGAAATCATTGCCGAATTCAACTGGGAATGTACACTCAGTGCTCCAGAAGACATCGCACATGTAAGTGGCGACACCATTGAGTTGCGTTATTCAGGAAATGACTCCGATGGCGCCCATTTATACACGGTTAAAGCATTGACTGAAGAAGATAAAGTGGAAGGTAAATGGACTCTGGAAACTTTGTCTAAACAGGGCCTGATCGACTTTGATTACTATACATCGACTGAACTTCAAAGCTTGTCCGCCAGTTTGGATGCTTTGTCTGCAAGTGAATCTCACTTGATTGTAGTCAGCACAAATTTGCGGGTAGAAGCATTTGGCGCCAGCGTCATCCGCCGTATCACGACTTCAGGCACCAGCGAAGCCGACCGTTACAAGATTGAAGGCCTGGATGGTCTGGTTGAGGAAATCGATCTGAATACCGGATCGGGCATTGATATGGTCGAAATTGTCGCAACCGGCAAAAATACAACTTACGATACCACCATCACAGTGACAACAGGCAATGGTGATGACGTCATCTGGGTCACTGGTGGAGGCAGCGAGGATACGATCAGCAATATCTTTATTGATAGTGGATCCGGTGATGATCGTTTCAAAGTCAGTTCTGCTCTGGCTACACCAATTGTGATGAATGGTGGATTGGGGAATGATACGCTTACCATAGACGGTGAAGCTACCGACTATGAATTCCTGGCTGCCTTTGGCGGCGCGGGTAGCGATGTTATCATGGGCGGCGAAGGTATCGATATTGTCTACGGTGACGATACTTTGGACTGGAGCCAGCGCGTTGCATTCGCCACAGCACTGGCAGGACGTTTGGCAACAAACACGATTGACGGAGCCGGTCTGACAGGTGTTCAGGCACAAACCGACTTGCTGGGTGGTATGGATACCATTATGACTTACGACGGTATGGATTATGTCGACGGTGGTGATGAAACCGTTGCTCTTATCGGTAGCGGTGAAAGCGCTGTTCTCAGTGTCTACTACAAGCCTGACGGAACACCTTTGGATGCTCAGTATTACAATGATGACGGCACGTTGACAGCAGACGGATTGAATCAGGACTACAATCTACAAAATCAACATGGTGATATCATCAGTACCGGAGATGGCATTGATATTGTGTACGGTGGTACCGGCTACGAAACTATCAATGCCGGAGGCGGTGCGAACGAAGTCTATGCCGGAGCCGGTGAAGACATTATCGACGCCCGTGAAAGTTCCGGTTCGGTAGAAACGGGCGAGGGTGATGACACGATCGAGTGGTTATATACCCCAGGTACAACACTTTCTGTTGATGGCGGCGCTGGCAACGATCTGCTGAGCGCAATTCTGGTGGATCAGGAGGGCGCTGCGGGTATCAATGATCAGGTCGTTTCGATTTCCGATGTCGGTGGAATTGCCGTGTTGCAGGTAGCCAGCGACACAATCAGTTTGCCGCAGGTGGAATCCCTTGTTCTTTCGATGAAGGACGGCGGTGATTCACTGACGATAAATGACGTGATCGCTACCGATTTGCGTTCGATCGATGTCGATGCCGGTTCTTCACTGGAAACAATGTGGCTGGCGGATCGCGATGACAATAATAACGAAGATGTATCCCGCGCTAACAACAGTCTGCAGTTCCTTCCTGTGATACCTGTCGGAGCCACGGAGATCATGCTGAGTTATCGGGGAGAACTGGAAGTCTTTGAAGTGCCTGTAGCAAGTTATGATGCGGCAGGTATCGCGACGGCAATGGCAAGCCTGGCAGCTGCGCCTGGCGATAGCGCTGAAACGATTGCTGATGCAGCATCTGAAATTGAGCGCGATCTGATTCAGGTTGAGTACAATGGTGAAGTGCGTTGGATTGTCGATTTGAGTTCACTGGAGACAGATCTGAACGGCAACTTCAGCCTGATGAAAGTCAGCTACACTGACAGTGGCACTCCATCAACTGTATGGGCTGACACAGCTGCTTCCAACAGCACGCTGAGTGCACGCCAGGCGGATTACTTCTATCGTGTTGGATTATCCTCCGGAGAGTATCTCTATAATCCGGATGGTAGCCCGCTACTGGATCAGTTCCATATCGAGGCCACCCAGAACGGTGATG
>CAZUYZ010000026.1:0-6786 GCA_964624365.1 uncultured Puniceicoccaceae bacterium | reverse complement strand
GTTCATCATGTACATTATGAAAAACGCTGCGACCCAATCCAAGGGGATGGGATTGTGAATCATAAAGTTTCATGCCATTTTGCATTTGGTGGAGGACATACTTCTGCATGGCGTTCCTTCCGAATTCGACACTGGTGCGAACGAAAGCCATCACAAGGGTACTAAAACAGCGGCAAAGCTTACGCAACGGAATGAAGTGACGTTTGATTACCAAACTGCCGTGCGAATGACAGAGTTTTTGGTCATTGATTATGCTGTGCTGGAACTAAAAGGTCGCATGGTTTGGGAATATTTCAGTCGCCTCGAAGATGCTGATGACAAATCGAGCATGTCTATCTCTGACGGACATAGTACAGATATGGATTCTGAGGAACACGGTTTAGACCATGAGGCTTCTGGTTCAATGGACGAAGCATCACAATCCGGTGAAGAGAGCCTACTGATTCAAACGGGTGGGACGCGGATTGAAGTATTTGAGGACCCTGATAATGCGAACGAACCAAGTTTCTGTCTCATGGGAAGGTCAAAACATAGGAAAAAGACACGATGGCAGAGCGACATAATTGAATTTCTTAATGAGCTTCAAAATTCGCTAGGTGAGACCCTACTAGATGGCAATGGCCTGAGCATCTACACCGAGCACAGAAGAGGCTCTATTTTATTCCGAGGCCATCCAAATCATCGCGGTACTGGTCCCTGGCGAGATTGGGCAATATTCGATTGGGGTGCTTATGGCCGATTGCCTTGCCACATCTGGTGCTTTGTGGATTTAACAGGTGTTGATTTGTCAGCCACGAACTTGGATTTCGGAGGGGTGAAGGTCCAGAATGAGGTTTACGCGGTTGCAGAATGCGCATCATACGAGCCGTTAGAGGACAACAATGCTCCCGAATCTGACCTCTTCACACCCATTTTGGTTGAGGTGGAGAGGATTGGAGAGCAATCCGGGGAAGTCGAAGAGAGAAGGTACTATTTGGCTCCTGTTTCAGCCATTGTTGGACCGTGTATTGCAGTTCCTGACATTGGTGGACCACCAAACGCATTCTTCCAGGTCAAACCACGGTCGCAATGGTCTTCAGAATTCGTTCGTTGGCTACGGGAACCACACGCTGCTGATGTCATGTATGAGTCCGACAAGGAAGGAGATAGCAATGATGAGGGTGACGATTAAGGTACCCAGAACGTAAAGAAGAAGCCCAAACGAGCTGACTAGGGTAAAAAGAACCAAAAAAAGGAGGCGTTGTGGCCGTTTGCATTGCTGCCGTCCCAAAACTAGATCGCGTTTGCCAGATACGTTACCTAAGCTAATGAATTCAAGGGCTTTCTTCGTGGTTCTATAACCTTAATCATCAATTAATATACCATTTAACTTTTGATTCCTTTCAACGCCTCGCTCGTGCGTTTTGGCGCCTGCATTAAATTTCACACATTCAAAACCTCTAAATAGCAACCTGTGTAACCGGTTCAGCGTGACAAGATCCCTTTTTTTGGTCCGTTGTGTAGGATTCGTACTGGGAGTGAACTTGTTTTGGCCTAAATGTTTGTAATCGTGGGGCACTCCAATTTTAAATAAACGCATATATGCATATCTATCATGAAGAAAACATTTGGTGCAACGCTCATGTCACGGCGACTAATTTGTGAGCGTTGGCTGCCACAATCGTGGACTTGGGTTACCAATTGAGGAGGAAAAGATGGCCAAACGAAACACGAAACGCAATGATGGGCAAAGACGAATGACACCAAAAGAGCTAGCTTTTGCTAAGAGGAAAGCTCAATGTGAGTGCACGACAATGGCATTGTCAACGGCCCAATCTTGTCGCTGATACACCAACGGCAGTGGGGTGTGATCTTGTTTGCTTCATGTTGATTACTTTTCATTCGGAGTTGCTTCTGTTTTGGATGGAGTGTATTACAATCTTCACCGTGGAGTTGACAATGGTTGCTTTTTCTTGAAAATTCAGTACAAATCCTACGTGTTTCTACACAAATTGATGTTATCATTTCGTTTCCGTGCGCTTTATCATCACACTTATTTTCTCACAAAATCGAACTCTCGACACAAAACTACCATCGCTCTCGACACAAAACTACCAACGCGCACCATCTTTTCTTTTTACAGTGGAGGAGGAACAAGCTCGTATCCGGCAGGCTCTGTTAGCAACAGAGCAGGAGAACCAGGTTGATTTGGAAGAAGATTCGGAATCGGAGGGTTACAGTTTCCTACCTGAAGGCAGATCTTCGCGAGGCAAGGAACAAGATTCGGAGGACGTTAGTTTGACCCGGCCCTCTCGACTTGTTTTGGGTGAAAGCTTTCAGGCCAATCGAATTTCTCAGCGCATCGACAATCATCCCGGCAACATGAAAACACGGGGCGGTAACTACAAGTTGAGCACGCAGGGTGCCCAATCCGCACCCAAGAAGCGCAAGCCGGATCCGAAGCTTGCCGATGAGGAACCCAGTGGATCGGATGGGGAAGACGAGACATCAATCAGGTTGCGCCAGAAGACCGAAGAAGCCCAAAAGTGGAAATTGCGGGCCAAAGGTACCTCATCCTCAAGCAAATCAGGCAAATCGGTACCCGCTGGATCTGCTTCTGCGATGCATCAGCTAGTGACCAAGAAGACCAAGGAGGAAGTCTATAAGACCACCAAGTTCATTGGATCCGAGGGACAGTTGTGCACTGTCACCGAGCATTTGATGAAGATCCTGGACCTGGACTGCTTCGAGAACTTGGAAGGATCTGCCCTGATTCGTGCCCAAGAGCAGTGGATTTCCAACCACAAGGACACCGTTCGCATCGCTATTAACGCCTGGAGGAACTACCAGCAGGGAGAGCTCTTGAAGGTGTTCAAGGAATACGAATCCAACGGAAAGCTTGCCGATTTGCCCACGAAGGATGAGATTCTGCAGATTGTGCTTCGCAATGGGATGGCCGATGAGGACCCCGATCATGAACGCATGCGTCATCTTTTTGATTTGTACTGGGACGAATTGATTCCAAAGGTTGCCGGTCACAACAAGTGGGGTCCAGGAAAGCGCCATTACAAACTGATGATGGAAGCTAGGGTGGACAATGACCCCAACAAGCAGAAATTGGTTACCTCTTCCGATGAGGCTTTTTTGGTTGTTCTGTGGGAGAACTGCATTGATAGGTGGCTAATTGAGTCGGAGGATGCTCAGTTGGTGGCACAGGGTAAGAAAAATGAAATCAATCCGAAAGATCCGCGTAGAACTGCTCCCTATACCCTTCCCAAAGGAGGTGTTCGGAGGTTCGGTGGCTGGAGCAAGGAGGGTCGCAAACGGTACCGCCAGGTCAAGGGATTGATCCGTGAAAGTCAGGATCAGGATCATATCAAGGTTGTGGAAAAGGCAGCTCTGAACCGCCTTCAGGTCAGGCACAAGATTGATGAGGAACGGTTGGCCAAAAAACAGAAGACTAGCAAGGTGACTGAGCACGAAATCGACTCGGACCATGAGCTGGACTTCGAGGATTAGGCAGCTTTGGTATCGGATTCGTGCCCTCATCCCCTTTTTCTTGCATTGTCGAGTGCTTTGTTGTGTTGTTAACGCACGGATTTGGCTGGTTTTGGCATTGTTCTTGGAGAACCCTGTCTTATTTATCTTGCCAAACCTTTATTTAATAAGCAATGCCCAACGTTTTGGATATCATGGCTCATCGATAAGGATTATAAGCCCCCAAATGAAATTTGCGCTGCCTTATTCAATAGATTAGCATACTTTATGGTGGCTCTGTGGTCGGGGAAACGTGTCAATATAGCTGGTGGTTCTGTCTGGTTGGGGTCCCTAACTGTTTTTCAGGTAGCGTAATCGTGGGCTAATGTAGCCCTATTACTGGGATTCTTGGCCCTATAAATAAAATATATTGCCTTGGGCTTCATCGGATTAGGTTGCTTAGTTGGGTCACTTCGTTGGTAAAAATGTTTCATTCTGGCTATTGTTTCTGCTTGCTTAGAGTGTGGATTTATTTTCTATGTACATGAACCGTATTCTATTTAACCCCAACATTCGTCTGCTGCTTGAAAAACCGGGGTTAATTAATATTCAATTGGATTTAAGAAAATAGATGTTTCGGTGCCTAGTTGAGTAATTGTCGTATGGTGATTATGATAATTAACAATGTTTCAATATGTTACTGTTCCAGTCTGCTCTAGAATAGCAATCAAGCTCATATCTAAGCAATAAGTAAGCTGGGGCACTGATTCGTGTGACTAGGTCTGTAGCCTTCCTGGATCATGAGCCGTGGTTACCGATCCATGGATTAGGGCTCGGCGCTTCTTTGTGACGTTCTGCTTGGCATCATCCATCTGTTGTTGCATGAACCACGACAAACTGAGGACCGTTGGTGGGAGCACTGCCACAGCCTTCCACGCCGAAAGCGACGACGCCATGAACAAGCCATGAGACGCTGGACCAAACCCAGATTCAAGGGAGCCAGCATCAAAGACAAGCAATTCTCCCGACGGTATCCACTCAGACTGCGGACTGAGAGAAAGTTTTGGACAAGAGCCCCAACCCACCAGGAGCGGAACAGTTGGACTTCATTCTTTGGTGATTTTAGGGAATGGTTCCACCGGCATGGACAGACCACTTCAGGACCAGAAACCAAGACAGTCAGGACTCAAGGGAGACGGCAACCTAAGAAGAAGGGAGGCTTCAAGCAAGGGAGCAACAACAAACCGCAACCAAGCAAGAGGTCTCCTCCATTCCGAGTTCAGCGGTCCAACCGAGGATATGAGGCATGCTTCAGCCACAGCCGTGCCCAATGTTTGCCAGATGAGCCAAAGCAGTGCTGGACCTGTGGAGAACCAGGGCATTTGGCCCGCCAGTGCAAGCTAAATCCACGATGTCACCCGGACATCAGGCACTCACGGCAGGAATGCACAGACCGTTGGGGAAAGTCAACTTGTCGCTACCCAAATTGGTGCCCTTTTGCCAAGAAGAGACCCATGCCTGTCAACCCTGGGAAAGAAATGGAATGCAAAAGCTGTTGGAACAAGTCTGGCTTCCTGCCAGACCAAGATGAACTCAACTGGGCGGCACGCTCAGCCCATGGTCGACCCAACCCGGACAGAGACAACAGCAGGAAAGCGGATGAGGTTGTTGCCTTTTGTGTTGCCATGGACCCCAACTTCATCAATGCAGCTCTGTGTGCTCCTCACAAGGTGAAGGAAGCCATGCCAACTGACAGTTCCTTCAAGCTCATTTGGGATTCAGGTGCCAGTCACTGCATCACTAACAACAGCAAGGACTTTGTGGGCCCCATCAGATCTGCAGGTTTCATGAAGACGCTCACTGGTCTGGCCCGTGGCCTTGTCATCAAGGGAGTGGGCACTGTTACCTGGACTGTCCTGGATGTAAATGGGAAGCCCCGCACTTTGAAGATGGAGGCATATCTAGTTCCAAAGAGTCCTGTGAGGCTGCTCAGCACTACCCAATTGTTGCAAACCTACTCAGGAGAGACCATCCGCTTGGATGACCAGTCCGCCACATTGTCGGGAATTGCCGGAGACCCTCTGAGGGCACCAGTCAAAGCTTTTGTGAATCCATCTAACAACATTCCTGATTGTGCCGCCTTTCAACTGGACGAACTGGAGCAAGCAGCTCTGGCACTCAACACCATGGTGACTTCGGTTGACCCGCGGAACATCAATTTGACGGAGCCACAGAAGGAACTCCTGTGTTGACACCAACACCTTGGACATTTGGACTTTGAGAAGATACAGTTTTTGATGCGTTCCGGTGCCTTCAGTTGGTCTGCCTCCAAGCGTTCTCTTCACACTCAGGCAGCCAAGCTCACCCATCCACCACAGTGTGCGGCCTGTCAGTTTGGCAAACAGACCACCCGACCGGTCAAAGGACACCCCAACAAAGGAACTGCTGTTGTGGACAGAGCCCCAGTGCTGAAAGAAGACAAATTGTTCCCTGGGCAGATGGTTTCTGTGGACCACTTTGTCTGCACCACCAAGGGAGTCACTCCCACCAGTCGAGGTGGAGCCAATGCTCCAGGACACACAGGAGGTTGCATCATGGTGGACCTTGCCTCTGGCTTGGTTCATGTTGAGTTCCAACAACACTTGAACACCCACGAGACACTCAAGGGTCTGCAGCTCTTCGAGATTTGGTGCATGGACCATGGGGTTGTGCCCACCAACTACATCAGTGACAGCGGCTCTGCCTTCACCTCCAAAGCCTTCATGAAGCGGTTGGAAACCTACAAGCAGATCATCACCTTTGTCGGAACCTCAGCTCACCACCACAACGCTGTTGCCGAGCGATCCATCAGGACCATCATGTCAATTGCTCGGACCATGATGATCCATGCAGCGTCTCACTGGCCTGAGATGGCAGCTGATGCAACTCTGTGGCCCTTGGCTGTCAAATATGCTGTCTACATTTTCAACCGTGTTCCCAATCGTGAGACAGGACTTTCTGCTTTGGATGTGTTCACCTCCACTAGGCATCCCACCAGACACCTTCATGACTTTCATGTGTTTGGATCCCCTGCCTACCTGTTGGACAAAACAATTGCTGATGGCAAAAAGCTTCCCCGTTGGAAGCCCCGGAGTGAGCGTGTGATCTTTGTTGGTGTCTCAGACAAGCATTTTGCTCAGTGCCCCATGGTTCTGAACCCTCGAACTTGGGTCATCACCACACCATACCATGTTGTCTTTGATGATTGGTTTGCCACTGTTGGAAGCTCTGTTGATGACAGCCCCGACTTTCAGTCGTCTGAATGGCAACAGCTGTTTGGTGACTCCACTT
>CAZUYZ010000025.1:0-4707 GCA_964624365.1 uncultured Puniceicoccaceae bacterium | reverse complement strand
GCTATCCGGTGTGCAAGAATATTGAAAACCAGATGACCAAACACAGTCTGCATCGCAACAGGTTTGGCCCATTTGATAAATGCAGCCTTTTGCCCCTGGGTTAAGCCGATACTATATCTCTCAGGCGGTTCCTGTAGTATCTCTTCACTAACTGAGGATTCAGTGGATGCTGACTCTGTAAGCGGTTTTGCCGGTCTTTCCAAACTGGGCTCAGACTTTCCCTGGAGATCATTGTCAGTAGATGAGGCCATACTGGTTTGAACTTCAGTAGTAGTTTTTCCGGGCTGATTGTCATCAGGGACTACTGACTCGTCTTTTCCAGGCTGATCAGTTTGTCTATATCAAATGGTTCCGACTCTGCTTTCATATCTCCCTATGAACTTTGAACACCGAATAGTGAACTTTAAACATAGAATTTCAATACTCCATAATTCGGGTTAAAAGAATCGATATCAAAGAAAGTCACAAAACTGAAATTTTCACAGATAAATTAACCCTTTCTTATGGAAACTGGAGTGAGCAACAACTGGGAAAAGGTTTGACTGTACATATATTGAGTGCAGATTAATGCATATGAGGACGACTCTAAATATTGACGATCAAATTCTTGAAAAGGCTTCGAAACTGACTGGAATTAAGGAAAAGACAAAATTATTGCATGAAGGTCTTAAGACGCTGATTGAAAGGGAGAGCGCTAGACGTTTAACAAAGCTTGCTGGCAGCTCTCCGAAGATATCCGAGATTCCCAGAAGGTAATGTTTTTAGTCGATACTTCGGTCTGGATTGATTTCCTGCGCAAGGGAAATGCGCTTCTTAACGATCTTTTACTGGATGGAAAAGTAGCAACCCATCCGCTCATTTATGGAGAGTTGAGCGTCGGAAACCTAAGTAAGAGAAAACAATTTTTTTCTATGTTTTCGGATCTACCAAGTGTGCCAGAATGTCCTCACGAAGAGGTCTTATTTATGATAGAAAAGCACCAGCTTTACAGGAATGGTATTGGATATACGGGTGCTCATTTGCTATGTTCAGCAACTATTTACGACATCCAGCTATGGACATTGGATAAACGATTGAACAAATTAACGAAAACCCTAACCAAACTAGACAACCCGAGTAACGCCAAAAGATAACAAATTTGGCCCATTCCGAATGAAAGTATCTGGGAATAATGAACTGATAAAAGAATCGCCGTCGGCGCTCCCAGAACCGATGTAAATCCGTTGATTCCTCATGCTCAGGGAATCAATCCTTTGCAACCTTCCAGTTGACACAACACCCACGGAAATGCACGCAGGTTTGAACATGTGTTTGTTTAAGGGTAGCGCCGCACGAGCGTTTCGAAGCCATTGATTTTCTTCTGATTGATTTGCTGAACGACATACGGCCCCACCCCGTCATCTCCACGAAAACGATGTCCTATGCCCAGCAGCAGTTTCATGATTGTTCCTGTGGGGTCATTTGCATTTGGTCGAGCAGAGTTCAGAAGCTCTTAATTTCGGGTACAATTTAATGATTTTGGTGGTTGGCGGTAAACATCTTATGCACCTCAATAACAAGAAAACTAGGAATGATGGCTAGCGCGATAATTGGCCACCATTCCACTGGAAATTTGGCCGTGCGAAACCAGATCGCTGTTTCGGGAATGAAAGTAGGAATAAGCCGAATGCCAATGCTGCCCACAATCCCGCCAAGCAACCACCGGTTGCTAAAAGGATTAAAGGTGAATGCGGATTTATAGATGTGCCGCGCAGACACGACATACCCAAAGTGAGCCAACAGAATTGCCCAGAAAGCCGCTGTTTGAGCCTGGGTCAGGAGGAGATCATCGACGATTTCTCCTCCGACTACTGCCGGTGAACCGAAGTGATGATACACCAGAAAACCCGAAACTGAAATAGCCAGACCTAGCAGAACAACTCGCTGAAGAAACAGGCGGTCGATTATATTTGCATCGGGATTACGGGGAGATCGGGTTAGCAGCCCCCTTTCTTTAGGCTCCATCATTAACGGCAAAGTCAAAAGCAGTGAGTCCAATAGGTTAACCCAAAGAATCTGGATGGGCTCCAGCACAAAACGAGCACTGAATACAGGCACAAATGCGGCCATGATGATTGCTCCCATGATGAGTAATGCCTGTGCCGCATTCGTGGGCAGGGTGTACAGAATAGCTTTTTTAAGGTTATTCCAGGCATGCCGTCCCTCCTCTACGGCGGTGACGATGGTAGCGAAATTATCATCCGCCAAAACCATGTCTGCTGCTTGCCGGGCGACTTCGGTTCCTCCTCTGCCCATGGCTACTCCTATATCTGCTTGCTTTAAAGCAGGCGCATCATTGACACCGTCACCTGTCATCGCAACTACGTGCCCGTTAGCTTGCAGCGCTTCGGCGATCCTTTTCTTATGCTCAGGAGCTACCCTAGCAAACACCGATACCTTTTCAACTTCCTCGATTAATGTAGGCTCATCCATCTGAGCTAACTCTGTGCCCGAAATGACCCATTCTGCGGGAATCCCCAATTGTGCGGCCACAGCCTTTGCAGTTAATGGATGGTCTCCGGTAACCATAATCGTTCTGATCCCAGCGGAACTGCAATCGGCCACAGCATCGATGGCGCTCTGCTTGGGTGGATCGATCATCCCTTGAAGACCTGCAAAACAGAGATCAGCCAAATCCTCCGATGTCAGATTATTTTTATCGACAGGCACTTCCTTGAATGCAAACCCGAGAGTCCTCAGCGCTCTGGAAGCAAATCCTTTGGCAACATCCAGGAATTCATTTTCATCCAACACTTTCTCCTCACCGCTTTCTTTCATAGACACTGCACACATGTTCAAGATGACTTCGGGAGCGCCTTTCACCAAGATATAGCGCTTCCCGTCGATCTCCTCCAAAATCGCCATGTACTTTGTTTCAGAGCTGAAAGGAATCTCTTGCAATCGACGTCCGTCACTGTCCTTGAGGCCTGCTTTTGCTCCAGAAACTTTTAACGCCAGTTCGGTCGGGTCACCCAGACCACTGCTACCATTCTGCAGATAAGCATTATTACAGTAGAATCCAATCTTCAGCAGTTGTACCAATGGCGATAAATTACCGGGTTCAATAACAGAATCGTTTTTTCGGAAATCTCCTTCCGTGCTATATCCGGTTCCGGTAACCTGAATGGCGCCACTCCCTGCGGTATAAACATCAGTTACTGTCATTCTGTTTTCAGTAAGCGTTCCGGTTTTATCACTACAAATTACTGAAGTCGCACCCAAAGTCTCCGCTGCCGGAAGACTGGAAACAATGGCGTTTTTCTTTGCCATGGCATTACTTGACCGAGCCAAAACTGCGGTTACCAACGCAGGCAGCATTTCCGGAATTGCCGCTACCACCAGCGAAATGGTGCCCAGCAAACTGTAAGAGATTGCATACCCAAGGAATACCCCGGCAATGAAATTGACTGTACCGATTGAAAGAATGGCTACAATCAATGTCCGGATAAAGCTCCCAAGCTTCCTTTGTAGAGGAGTTGCCTGAACTGCGGCAGCTTTTACCAGCCCTGCGATCTCACCAAAAACCGTATGATCACCCGTCTTAACCACTACCGCTAGAGCCGTACCCTGAGTTAGATACGTTCCGGAAAAACCCATGTTCTTCTGGTCCCCGGGAACAAGATTCTCCCCCTGTATTTCGTCCGTTTGCTTTGTAACAGGCACCGATTCACCGGTAAGTGATGATTCATCGACACAGACATTTTGTATTTTCAAAAAACGCACATCTGCCGGTATTTTGTCACCACCTTCCAGTTGAACGACATCGCCGGGCACCAGCTCACGTGAGAGTATATTCAGTGGTTCCCCCGAACGTATTACCCGCGTTTCAGGGACCATCATAGACTTGAGCGCATCGACCGCTCCCTCCGCCTTCCCTTCAAGATAAAAACCGACACAGGCATTGATCACAACAACCGCAACAATGACAATGGTATCCGGAAGCATATGTGCACCAAAGACTGTCAATATTCCGGTTAATAAAGCCGTTGCCAGTAAAATCAAAGACATCGGGTCTTTGAACTGCTTAAGAAAACGCAGCCAAGCGGGTGTTTTCTTAACAGTAATTTCATTGGCTCCATGGCGCTGCAACCGATTTGCCGCCTCGGCCTGAGTTAACCCTTCAACGTCCGTTTCCAACTTCGACAGGACATCTTCAACTGACGTACTATGCCAAGTATTCATGGCATTGCTATAGCCCAAGTCTGGCAATTAAGCGAGACAATTTGTTGAACCCAATTGGCTGGCAGGCAATTGGGTTCAACAAATTGAGTGGTAACAGAATTCATTGCCGTTTCTTTTTTTCTATTTTACTCAGGATCGTAAGTTAAGGTGGTTAACGTGCTGCAATCATCACAGTTTCTTTTAACACTGGGAGGAATCCTTTTACTTGGCCTATTGACGTCTGTAATAGGACAGCGCTCTTTTTTGCCTCGAGTGACGCTTCTGCTAATTTTTGGGGCAATTATCGGAAGGGAGATGTTGGATGTTATTCCAACAATGTTTTTTGATTCTTTTGAAACGATGCCCTCAAAAGCCCTACTCCCCGCAGCAAGCTACGGGGTATCTACGGGCTTTTGTCCCACTCCGCCTAACGGCGAGCGGGAACGGACATCGTCAAGTCAGTTTAAACCCCGCAACAAGCTGCGGGGTATTCTTCAAAGAATAAAT